>JAFUHJ010000068.1 GCA_017468935.1 Candidatus Methanomethylophilaceae archaeon | reverse complement strand
ATGTCCAGAACCACCCTGAGCATCACGGAGAAGTCTGTGATCTTCTCGTTGTGCTCTACGATGTCGACCGGGCGAGGGGACTGTTCCTCTATGATCTCCTTCACGCGGTCGTAAAACTCCTGATATACACTGCTGCCCTGGCTGGCCGGATCCCTCACATAGTGAATGATGTGGGCCCGATTTATTTCGAAGAATAACACCGGATCTGGGACCTTGGTTGTCTCAAAGGTGACAAAGGCGATCATTATCCTCTTCTTCCGACCAGACTGCAGAGCGCATCCCCAATTTTCAGAATGTGTTCCTAGTATATAATAACAATGATAATGAAATTTACATTTGTTACAAACATTACAAAAAATTGTATAAGTATGTCCGTGAGGATATTCATATTGCTCTCTGAGCGAACAATTATGAAACGGTTTACGGGTCAGCGACCGGTGTGCATCTTACGTCCCCTGGAGACCGGGGATCCCTTCCCGCAAAAACTGGCTGCGATGGGACACCAAAATGCTTTTATCTGTTTCCTATATAGTGGCATTTAACGGACGGGTGGCCTAGCCTGGATATGGCGGCAGCCTCCTAAGCTGCAAGCCGAGGGTTCGAATCCCTCCCCGTTCGCCTTTCTCGAATCATAGAAAAATGGACTTCGGATCAGTCCAAAATGGGTTTGGATGGCCGTGAGGCCATCGAATGATCATTCCGCCCAGGTGAAGTTATCTTTACCTGCACCGTATTCGAAGTGATACCTTACGATGCCTGCATCGATCTCTGCAAGCGTGCTCGATCCATGGATCATCCTCACGGAATTCCCGTCGCGTTCGAACCTGAAGCCCTGTCTGTTCATCCCTGTCGGGGCCATCATGGCGTAATCCACTCCCTTGATGAACCAATCGGGTGCATCAGTGAGGTCCGCCACATCGGACACGGGCCTGTTCTTATGTGGTACTCCGGGATCCTCAGGATAGCCTATGGAGATGAGTATGACATTCCTGTGCCCTTTCGGGACATCGGCATTGGACTGCTTCTTCCCGGCCATCAGGGCCCAGCAGGTTCCCAGACCTAGTGTCTGGGCGAAGAGGACCAGGTGTTCGCCGTAATAACCGGCATCGATGTTCAGATGCTCCGAATCGGGGCCCGAGACCGCGATGTAGTTCACCGCATTCTTGAACTTCACCAGGCTCTTCATCAGGAACCCTCCGAACGCCTTCGGTTCATCCAGGACGAGTCTTATGGACATGCCGCTCTTCTCATTGACCTCCGAGATCTCCTTCCTTAGTAGCTCCAGAGTCTCGTCTTCGATCCTTTTGTCGGAGTACAGTCTTACTGAATGCCTCTCCTTGATCGCCTCATCGAAGTCCATTTGATCACTGTCTGTATTTGGCAAGAGCTTCCAGGTTAGTGTTCGTCGTCTGCGGAGGCACTCCGCATTCGGGTGCTATTATCGGATATCCTGCCTTCGCACTCCTGATCGCCGTTTCCCTGACCTTGTCGGGTGATCCCTGCATGAGGACGCTTATCGGATTGATACCTCCAACAAGGACGACCTTGTCGCCGTAACGCTCGACCATTCCTTCCTGGTCGTCGAAGCTCTCGACGGACAGTGCGTTAGCACCCAGGTCGATCAGGCCATCGATCACATTCGACGTCTCTCCGCACACATGGGTCGTCGAGAAGGACTCCCTGATCTCATCGTACGTCTTCTTCTCGAAGGGCGCGAACATCGGGAAGTAATCGGGCGGAAGGATGTCCTCCGCAGCCTCGGTTATGACGAAGATGTTGTCCGAGACCTCGGACATGACACGCGCATATTCGCATTGATACGGTGTAACCCTGTCGACCCAAGCGGTCGCCATCTCCGGATCCATGAACAATCCCATGATGAAGTTCTCCGGACCTACCAGGAACTGTGCGACCTCCAGATGTCCGTTGATGCATGACGTGAGGAACAGTTCCGGACGCTCCTTGGAGATGCGTTCCGCTGCATGGACGTACATCGAACACCTGCCTTCGGACAGGAACTCGTCCACAGGCATGAATTCCGGAGGCTCTAGAAGAGTCTCGGATCTCCACGGCGATCCTGCGACGGAAGGCTGTATGCTGCCGTTACCCTCCCTCACCTCGCATCCCAGTCTTTCCGCTTCGGACGTCAGGTCGAAAGGTATCCTCGCAGTGGCGAATCCCAATCTCTCCGAGGGTTGAAGGGCCAATCTGATCAAGGCATCCTCCGCGAAGTTGGCCTCAGGCCACTTGCTGCCGCAGAGGGACATGAGTTCCGTGGTACCTGTCTGAGAGAACAACGCGGGCGGGGCGGAACCCTTGTTCTCCCCGTTCATCGCATCTACGATCTCCTGTTTGGTGTTCATGGAGAAAAAAGACCGTTCCAGAAATATAAACGGACTGTATTATGAAACAAGATGATCGATTGCAACGTCCTCATAGTGGGCGGAGGTCTTGCCGGACTGTCCGCCGCAGTGCACCTGAGAAGGGCAGGGGTAGAGGACGTCATGGTCATCGAGAGGATGTCCGGCGAACAATACGGACACTACCACAGGACCTGCGGCGAGGCGATCAGCGACAGGATGCTGCGTCTCTCCGGTATCGAAGCGGACTGTGCGGTCCGCAGGATAGACGAGGCGGTCATAACCTGTGCCGGAGTGGACATCAGCGTCCGCGTGAAGGGCCAGATAATCGACCGCGAGAGGCTCCTGGAGGCCATGAGGACCCAGAGCGGTGCCAGGATAGTGACCGGGTCGGTGAGATCCGTCAGAAGGGATGCGGACGGCTATACCGTGATGACAGGATCGGAGGAGTACCGTTGCAGATACCTCATCGGGGCCGACGGCGCTTTCTCCATCGTGAGGAAGAGCATCTTCGGACATGTCCCTGAGGTCAGGATCGCCACGGTGAACAACATCGTCAGAGGGGATTCTGATTCCGGTACCATCCGTTTCTCCGTCTCACCGGAGTACAACGGACTGTACACATGGGATTTCCCTTCCAAGGACGGACTCAGGTCCGTAGGGTACACGATCGGAGATGACGATGTCGAAGGATATGTCGAGAGAGGGATACGTTACATTGTCACGAGCAACGACAGGACCGTTGTGAAGGAAGACTGCTGCATCGTTGGCGATGCCGCCATCCTTGCGAACCCCCTCTGCTACGGAGGGATAGGCGTCGCCCTTCTGTCCGGCAGGAAGGCCGCGGAGGCCATAGCGAAGAACGACCTCGGAAGGTATCAGAGGTGGGCGAGAAGGGCACCTATGCTCGATCACCATTACATGGAAGCCTACAGGACCGTGAGGGCGTGGGCACCGGAGGATTATCCGGACGCGGTCGTACCTTTCAGGAGGGGCAGTTCGTTCATTCTCCTAAGGGGAGCGTATGGGATGGTCAGACGTCCGAAATGGGCGAATGTGTATACATCCATCTGGATGGGTTTTAAGTTCTGTTGGTAACTCATTCCTATATTACGCGCGTTTCTTTTTATTTTATATATAATAACACAAATACGGGATACAGTTGATCGCATGGTAGATTTTAGCTACGAAGTCACAGAGAACATCGCCGTCCTCTCCGAGTCCTCGAAGGGATGGACAAAGGAACTCAATCTGATCAGTTGGAACGGAAGGGAACCCAAGTACGATATCAGGGAATGGTCCCCCGACCACAGCAAGATGGGCAAGGGAATCACGCTCTCCGACGAAGAGGTCGAGGTTCTCAAGAAAGCCCTTGATTCCAGGGACATCTGATTACAAATCCAGGCCGGGGAGCGGTCCCCGGTCATCACTTTTCTATACTTTTATCGTTTAATTTCATTAACCTATCTGTTCATATACATAGTCGTACATACGGGGTTACAGCATCCTAGATGCGAAAACGTGATCACATGGCATACGGCGGATACAGGAACGAAAGGGAAAGACCGAGGGAATTCTTCAAGGCCACATGTTCTGAGTGCGGCAAGGAGTGCGAGGTACCTTTCAAACCCACCAACGGAAAGCCCGTCTATTGCAGGGACTGCTTCCAGAAGCACAAGCCTGCTGTCGAGCGCGACAGATCGAAATTCTAAAACCCTGACTTTGACACACCGCGTGATAGCGTCAACTGACAAGAATCGGGAATCGACAAAGATTGACAGTAGCCTATGAACCGTTGCGATAGGGATTTAGGATAGCGATCCTCCACCGTATCTGCGCAACATAACCTCGAGAATCCCTCCGGAATGATCACGAAAGCATCATGATTCGCCTTGTTTACGGCGTTGAAATCGGACAATATGAACTTTGTACCCCCGATCCCTTCGTGCTTCACCGTAAGTGTCAATTTTTACATCGCATCGGATGTGAATTTAGTCTCTATGTCGTATGCTGGCTTCGTCGGAATACGTGTCAGCGCTAAGAGTGCCCGAGCGAGAAAAACTATCAAAGAACACCGTTTACTAGAT
>JAFUHJ010000067.1 GCA_017468935.1 Candidatus Methanomethylophilaceae archaeon | reverse complement strand
GGGATCCGTCTCCTGTGGAATGGTCGCGATCATGTTCCTCGGAGGATGGACCATCCCCTTCATCGGTGGAACGGCCCTTCCCGAGATCGTGTTCCTTATCAAGGCATGGTTCGTGTTCTTCCTGATGATCATCGTCAGGGGAGCAATCGCTCGTGTCAGGCCCGATCAGATCCTCAACCTCGGTTGGAAGGTATTCATGCCTCTGGCCGTGTTCAACCTCGCAATCGCTGTAATGCTCAAGGTAGGAGGGTTCTACTGATGGCGATGAAATATCTGGACAAATATCCGAAGAACCTCGCGAAGAGCCTTTGGATCATGAAGCCCATTTGGACAGCCTTCAAGCTCTTCTGCAAGACAGTCGTGCACAGGCCCGTCACGGTCTTGTACCCCTATGAGAAGGAATGGATCCCGGAGAACTACCGCGGACGCCCCGGACTCAGGTTCGACAAGTGCGTCGGATGCGGTATGTGCGCACGTATGTGCGTCACCCAGGCCATCAAGCTCATCGAAGTGGACGACGACGAAGGAAACAAGGTCATGAGGCCTCAGGTCAACGTCGGAAGGTGCGCCTTCTGCGGTTACTGCGCAGAGTACTGCCCCACCGATGCGATGACAGTCACACCCGAGTACGAGCTGGCAGAGTACACAAGGTACGATCTGCTCTACGGACCCAGGAGACTGAACTATCCCAACACGACCCCCGGAATGGAGGTCAAGCTGGAAGTGACACTTCCCTCAGACATCGAGAACGGCAACCCCGAGAGGCGTGTGTTCATCTTCGATGTCGACAAACCGGAACTCACCGACAGCAAATGTATCGGATGCAAGAAGTGCTCCAAAGTCTGCCCTGTCAACGCAGTTGAGATGGTGGAGAAGGGAGTCAATGACAAGGGTAAGCCCATCATTCGTCCTGTATTCGATAACGCCAAGTGCATCTCTTGTCGTAACTGTGTGGACGCTTGTCCTAAGGATGCGCTTCAGATTAAGGAGGTGCTCTGATGGGAGTTATTTGGGACTTTATTTGTGATATATGGAGCGGAATAGTCGATTTCTGTTCGTACGCGCTCGAGAATCTCGACTTGGTTGCGTTCCTTATCCTCGCGGCCGTTACAATCCTGGCCGCATTATACGTCGTACATGACAAGGAGGTCATGCACAGTGCGTTCTACCTTGCACTGGTCTTCCTGTGCGTAGGACTCTTCTACTTCTTCCTCGAAGCGGAGTTCTTGGGAGTGATCCAGATGCTGGTCTACGTCGGTGCTATCACTATCCTGTTCGCGTTCAGCGTCATGTTGACAAGAAGATACATAGTAACGAAGGAGGATGATTCCGATGAGTAAGAGAAGTACCAAGGGCCTTATTGTCGCGGGTATCCTGGTCGTCGTGCTCGTCCTGGCGATCATGACCACCGATTTCGCGACAGAATATGACTCTCCCCAGGGTCTGCCTACATTCACCACAACCCACGACGATGCTCAGGACATCTACGATGCCGATGGCAACCTGAAGGAGAACAGCCTTCCGTATGCGATATTCGAGCAGTACGGATTCGTTCTGATCCCCTTGGCCGTCCTTATGTTCGGTGCAATGGTCGGCGGAGTCGTTATCTCGAAAGAGGAGGTTGAAGAATGATCCCGATGGAGTATTTCCTCATCCTCGCAGCGATCCTGTTCGTAATCGGAGCATATGGTGTACTCACAAAGTCCAACGCGATTGTAGTTCTGATGTGCATTGAGCTCATGCTCAACGCAGCCAACATCAACTTCGTCACATTCGCAGCATTCAACTACGACATCGCCGGTCAGGCGTTCGTCATCATGTCCATCTCCGTCGCAGCCGCTGAGGTTGCAGTCGGAATCGCTATCCTGCTCAACGCGTATAAGTTGAGGAAGACAACCGAGCTGGACGATGCCAAACTGACATCCATGAGGTGGTAAGTATGATAGCTGAATTCACATGGCTCATACCCTTCATCCCCATGATGTGCTTCCTGATGATCGGAATCTTCGGAAGGAAGACACCCGAGAAAGGCGGTTACATCGCGATCGCCGGAGCGCTCCTGTCGTTCCTTATCGCACTCGCCATCTCGATCGAATACCTCGGCAGCGACGAGTTCGCAAACGGTATCGCAATCGAGAGCTCGATCCGCTGGTTCGAGATCGGCGACTACACACTGAACCTCGGATACTATGTCGACGGACTGACATGCGTCATGATGCTGTTCTCGTCCTTCATCTCGACACTGATCTTCATCTACTCCATCGGCTACATGCACGACCAGGGAGAGAGGAAGAACAGGTACTACGCCGAGGTCTCGCTGTTCCTTACTGGAATGCTCGGACTGATCGTATCAAGCAACTTCCTGGAGCTCTTCATCTTCTGGGAGGTCATGGGACTCTGTTCCTACCTGCTGATCGGATTCTGGTCCTTCAGGCACGACAACGGTGACGAGGCATCCGCCAACGCCGCTTCCGCAGCCAAGAAGGCATTCCTCGTCACACGTATGGGAGACGTCTGCCTCATGGGTGGACTGTTCATCTTCCTCAACCTGTTCCACAGCCTCGACTACTCCGCAATGTTCGAGTCCGTAGAGGCAGTGGCAGCAGCCAACCCTGGTCTCTTCACCCTCGCACTCTGCCTCATGTTCGGCGGAGTCATCGGTAAGAGCGCACAGTTCCCTCTGCACGACTGGCTCCCGGATGCGATGGCCGGACCTACAACGGTCTCCTCGCTGATCCATGCCGCAACAATGGTTAAGGCCGGAGTTTACCTCGTCGCAAGGGGATTCCCCCTCTACGTACAGGACGTCAACGTCATGCTATTCGTAGCGATCATCGGTGGAATCACCGCATTCATCGCAGCAACGATGGCACTCAACAACATGAACATCAAGAAGGTTCTTGCTTACTCCACCATCTCCCAGCTGGGATACATGATCCTCTCGCTCGGAGCAGGAGGATACCTTTGGGCACTCGGATACGAGGAGCTCGGAGCACTCGGATTCTTCGCAGGATGCTTCCACATGATGAACCACGCCTTCTTCAAGGCACTCCTGTTCATGGGCTCCGGATCCGTCATCCACGGATGCGGAACAGAGGACATGAGGCTCATGGGAGGTCTCTTCAAGAAGATGAAGATCACAGCCACGACAATGCTCTTCGGATGTCTGGCAATCGCAGGAATCCCTATCTTCAGCGGATTCTGGTCCAAGGATCTCGTCATCGATACAGCAATGAACGCATTCAACAACGGTGCAGATGGTGCAGCTATCTGGTTCCTTATCCTCTGGCTCCTCGCAGTCATCACCGCATTCATGACCGCGTTCTACATGTTCCGCATGTGGTTCATGACCTTCATGGGAGAGCCCCGCGAGAACGCTCAGCACTGCCACGGCGAATCACCCAAGACGATGACCACACCTTTGATCATCCTCGCAGGTTTCGCACTCGTCAGCGGACTGTTCATGTTCTTCGGACTCACCGACATGCTCGCCTTCGAAGGCGAGGCAATCGACGGTGTCGAGCACGGAATCGAGCTCTTCACCAACCCGTTCACCTACATGACCATCATCCTCGCCATACTCGGTATCGGAATCGCTTACATGATGTATGTGAAGAAGACGATGGACCCCGGAAAGTTCAACAAGAATGGAGAATCATGGCTCTACATCGCTCTCACGAAGAGATGGTGGTTCCCCGATCTCTACAACCAGATCTCTTGGAAGCTCGGTTACGGAGTGGCGAAGGGAGTCAACTACATCGACAGGCAGATCGTCGACGGAACCGTCAACGGTCTCTCCAGTGCAGTTGTAGGCGGAGGAGATGTCATGAGCAAGGTCCAGACAGGACACGTACAGGATTACTCCTCAGTTGTTCTGTTCGGAGTATCCGTGCTCTCGGTCCTCATCCTTGTGACATTCGCATTACTGGGAGGTTTCTGAGATGAGTATGATACTTTCAAGTCTGATACTGGTGCCCCTCATCGGTGCCATCATAGCCCTCTTCATGGGCGGATCCAGGGAGGCATACTCCAAGTACGTCGCCATCGGATTCTCGGCGATTACGCTCATCATAGCGACGCTCCTCATGCTCGGTATCTTCGGCGACTTCGCTGACCTTGGCGAGAGTTTCGTCTGGATCGACACATCCGCGTTCATCATGAACTATGCCCTGTCAGTTGACGGACTCAGCATCCTGATGGTCTTCCTGACCGCACTGCTGTGCCTCCTGGTCAACGTGTTCTCGCTCGACGAGCACAGGGAGAACAACAACTACTTCTACGCTCTGATCATGGCGATGGAAGTCGGTCTGATGGGAGTCTACATGGCCGCAGACTACTTCCTGTTCTACATCATGTGGGAGGTAACTCTCATCCCGATGTACTTCATGATCTCCTGGTACGGAGGACCCCGCAGGCACTACTCTGCGATCAAGTTCTTCATCTACACTCACGTGGCATCACTCGTGATGCTGATCGGTATCTTCGCAATGGGATACGAGTCGGTCGCAGCAGGCGGAGTCGTCGACTTCAGCTTCGAGGCGATCAAGAACGGTATCGGTGCCGTGGCAGTCGAGACGCAGTCGCTCATCTTCGCGCTGCTGTTCTTCGGATTCATGGTCAAGATGCCTTCCGTTCCCTTCCATACCTGGCTTCCGGATGCACACACAGAGGCACCTACCGAGGGATCCGTCCTTCTGGCCGGTGTCATGCTTAAGATGGGATCATACGGTATCATCCGTATCTGTATCGAGGCACTGCCCGAAGCAGCAGCCTACTGGCAGTGGGTCATCATCGCTATCGCTCTGGTGTCCATCATCTACGGAGCATACGGATGTATCGCACAGACCGACCTGAAGAAGATGGTCGCATTCTCGTCCATCAGCCACATGGGAATGGTCATGCTCGGTATCGGATGTCTGTCCGACGCCGGAATCACATTCGCTGTCTTCCAGATGTTCGCACACGGACTCATCACAGCAATGCTGTTCATGGTCTGCGGTATGACCGGTCACAAGGTCGGTACAAGAGAGATCCCCCTTCTCGGAGGACTTGCAGGAAAGATGCCCATCTACGCGACATTCATGATGATCGCATTCATGGCCTCACTCGGACTTCCCGGACTCGTAGGATTCTGGGGAGAGTTCCCTGTCATCATGGCGTTCTACGAGTTCATTCTCGATAACGATGTGATCTGGATGCTCTTGTTCTGTATGCTGTCCCTCATGCTCACCGCAGGATACTACCTGTGGGCAATGCAGAGGACACTGTTCGGACCTGAGACAAAGAAGATCGATCTCAGCAAGGCACACGATGTCGGACACTATGAGTTCGCCGTACTGCTGGTGCTCGCTATCCTAGTCGCACTCTTCGGAGTATGGCCTGACGGCGCTCTCCAGTTCATCGACGATTATGTCGATCTCCTCGCTTTCACGGGGGTGATTTGAAATGGCAGCTGATATCATATCCAGTATATTCGGGGACATGACGCCTCTGGCAGCCATGATCTTCCTGCTTATCGGCGCACTCATCATGCCCGCTGTACAGATGTTCGGAAAGAAGCACACGGTGACATGGTGCGTCGCGCTCCTGATGGTCATCCTTTCATTCGTGACGGATGTCATTCTGCTCACCAACGACGTCGAAGCAACCTACCTTGGCGTCAAGCTCAACACATACACAACACTCATGAGCATGCTGTTCCTGATCGTGCTGTTCCTCGTTGTCCTGGTCTCCAACGTGAGCACAGAGACGACCAAGAACCACGCGGGAGCATACTACGCACTGCTCTTCGGCGCAACACTCGGTATGCTGTTCGTGGCAAGCTCCAGCAGTCTGCTCACGATCTTCGTCGGAGTCGAGCTTACCAGTATCTCCTCCTATGCTCTCGTGGCACTGAAGAGGAAGGACGGCAGGGCATCTGAGGCAGCGGTCAAGTACGCCATCATCGGCGGAATGTCCACTGCACTCACCCTGTACGGTATCTCGATGATCTACGGAATCGCAGGATCCCTGGAGATCAACGATCTTGCAAATTACGTCACCTTCAACGACTTCACCTGGATGTTCGGAGTCGGACTGATCTGTATGATCGCCGGTTACGGATTCAAGATCGCAGCTGTGCCCTTCCATATGTGGGCACCCGATGTGTACGAGGGAGCGGCAACACCTGTCTCCATGTTCCTGGCAACAGGATCCAAGAAGATGGGTCTCGCAGTCTTCATACAGGTCTTCATGGCGATGTTCATCATCTCGGCTACCGCCGGATCGATCTTCGGACTCACAGTCCAGTACATCTTCGCCATCATCGCGGCCATCACGATGACCGTCGGTAACGTCGTTGCAATCGCACAGCCCAACATCAAGAGGATGCTGGCATACTCATCGATCGCACAGGCAGGATACATTCTGATCATCCTGGCGGTCATGACACCTCAGGCAGAGGCAGCAGGTATCTTCCACATGTTCACACACGTGTTCATGAAGGGAGGAGCCTTCCTCATCGTCGGAGGACTCATCTGTGCAGGTATCGGCGAGAAGATCTCCGACTACAAGGGACTTGCAAAGAGGTCGCCCTTCCTTGCAGCAGCGATGATGCTGTTCCTGTTCTCACTGGCAGGAATACCCCCGCTCGCAGGATTCACATCCAAGTTCTTCCTGTTCGCATCCGCCGTGGGAACACCCGGAGCGGCTGACGGAACCTGGATCTGGCTGGCATTCATCGCCATCCTGAACTCTGCGATCTCGCTGTACTATTACGCAAGAGTGGTCAAGGCTATGTACATCGAGAAGGGTGAGACTACCGAGAAGATCAAGATCCCCACGATTTTCACCGTGGCGATCGTCGTCTGTCTGGTATTCGTCATCGTTCTGGGAGTATACCCCGACCTGATCTTCGGATACTGCGAGCAGGCAACCGAGTTCCTGCTTTGAGTGACAATCCAATAAACATCTTCCCAAACCCCTTACTTTCTACAACACATGAAAGTGCATCCTTCGGGTCTGGCTCTCTTGTTCTGAAAATAATTAAGTATGCTACGATGATACGACAGTAATGGCTCAGAGCTGGTATTCTGTCGTAGAAAGCGAAATGGCCTCTGTCGACGAAACGATCAAGAAAGGAATCAGGTCCTCGTACCCCGAACTCAATGACATGTGCGAGGCCGCTTTGAACCATCGTTATCATGAGATAAGGCCAGCTCTCAGCATCCTGTCGTATTATTTGAATGGAGGAAAGGACCCTAAGGAAGCGGTCGCCAATGCCGTTTGTTTCAAAGCATCATTCGACGGCCTCCATATGCACGATCTGATAGACGAGAACGGGAAGGTCCTTGCCACCAGGAAGAAGAAGCTCTTCGCGAAAGAACCTTCCACCACCAAGGTCATCGTAGCAGGCGATTTCCTTTACGTCATGGGATTCCGCCAGGCATATTCGGCATGTCCCAAAGCAGTACCGTACATGATCCAGGCTTCGTCCGCCATAACGAACGCAATCTTCGATATCGTCAATGTTTCACGCAATCCAGAGATATCATGCGAAAAAGTGATGGAGATCATCAGGAAGAAGAATGCGATAGAATTCCAGATTATATTGGAGAGCGCTGCGGCACAGGCCGGTGCGGACGAGGAGGCCCTCAAGAGGATGAGGGTGTGCGGATGTCACATCGGTACGGCCATTCAGATCAACAGGGACATGGAGGACCTGTTCGGTGATGAAGAGAAACCGCGCTGCCATACCCTGCTCACCGGAACACCTTCATTGATCCTTTTCCATGCAATGAACGACAGCGTCATCGGACAGTCCGTCAGGGATGCGTACATGAATTCCGAACTGACACTGAAGGATGCGATCGCAGTCGCAAATTCGATAAAGTCCAGCGGAGCAGTCTCCAAGTGCAAGGATGCAATCGAGGACTGCAAGAGGAAGGCCTACGAGGTCCTCTCAGATCTTCCAGATGACAGTTACAGGGCAGCACTGCTCGAATTCATAGGTTCGCTCTGAGGGATATCATGGACGAGGTCGACGTACTTGTTATTGGATCCGGACCAGCCGGCAGCATCACATCCAGATACGCTGCGATGAAAGGCGTCAGCGTCATGTTCCTGGAGAGGCGCTCCGAAGTAGGGGTACCGGTCAGATGCGGCGAGTTCATGCCTTCTGACGAGGAGATCGTCGACATGTTCCCTAAGCTGAAGGACGAGGCATCGCTCTTCGACATCCCGGACGAGTTACGCTGCATCGATATCAACGGGATAGATTTGATCAACCCTGCGGGAAAGACCACCAAGCTCGAGTTCAGCGGATATACCACGGACAGGGACAGATTCGATCAGTATCTCGCCAAGCTTGCCCAGGAAGAAGGCGCAGTTCTGAGTAAAAGCCATGTGTTCCAGGGTATAGAGGACGGAATCGCCAGGACAAGCAAGGGCGACATCAGGTACAAGGTCATCGTCGGGGCCGACGGACCCGGATCCAAGGTCGCACAGAACCTCGGTCTTGCGAAGAACAGGAATCCCTACCCTGCGGTCACCGCACAGGTGAAAGGGGACTTCGGGGACAGCATGAAGATGTTCTTCGGAGGCATCGCTCCCGGAGCATACGGATGGATAATCCCCAAGGACGGGCGTGCCAACATAGGAGTCGGCATGTCACCCAAGTTCTCCAACGGTTCATTGAGATCCTATTTTGAAAAGTTCACCGAGAGGAACGGACTCATACCCGAGACCAAGATCATGGGCAAGTACGTTCCCAGTGAAGGACCCATTGCAAAGACCGTATCAGGCAACGGAATGGTCGTAGGCGATGCAGCAGGGCAGGTCATATCAGTCAACGGCGGAGGTATACCCCTCGCTATGATCGCAGGCCGTATATGCGGTAACGTGGCCGCAGACAACGTGTTGAACGGGACATCGCTTCAGACGTATGAGGCCGAGTGGAGGGATGTCATGGAGGCCCCTTTGAAGACCGCGGCATTCAACAAGAAGCTCGCCGATACATTCGCATTCAGGTCGGATTTCACCACAAAGATGTGCATGGGCATCCTCGGAAAGCGCAGGATGGCCAACCTCATCAGGTGCAAAAGGATATTCCCGTGATCGCTTGTGTCTGCATGCCTTCATGGGCGATCCGCAGATGGGACAGTCGGGCTGTTTCTCCTTGAACCACTTCCCGCATCCGGTACATTTGTAGTTCCATTTGACGACCTTCTCTATCCCCTTCATGCCGATGGGCTTGAAGCCGAGGCCCATGACCCTTGCGACGTTCTGAATGGAATAGTCGTCAGACCATATGGTCCCGTTGACGTCCACAGCAAGTGCCAGCACCGTCATGTCAACCGGGGAGAGCCTGCCGATGTCCCCTGTCCTCTTCGCAGCCTCCTCGACTTTCCGCAGGGATTCCCTGGAACATTCGGATACGTGTACCATGTCCCCCCAAAGGGCGAGGCGCGGATCCTCGTACTTCTCCAGTTCCCTAATGACGCCTGGTGGGCATACGTGGTCCTCCTCCGGGAGGGCATCCATCGAGAAGAATGCGGAGCTGTCCAATACGAGCATGCATGTCGCATATCGTCCCCAAACTAAAACGATATCCCTTATTACCAGAAGCGGATATCGAAGCGACAGGTGTGACGATGGAAGTATTCGATGTCATCGGAATCATGTTCTTCGGGTTCTGGCTTTTCGTTCCGGCGATGCTGCCCAACACGGCAGCGGTGTTCTTCGGGAAGATATCCAAGACCAAGATGGACTTCGGAAGGACCTGGAAGGGAAAGAGGATCTTCGGGGACGGCAAGTCCTGGGGAGGATTCATAGGCGGAGGATTGTTCGGAGTCGTCGTCGGACTCGGTATCATCGGGATCAACACCGCTCTCGGCTGGGCCGAGGACGGAGGATACGGACCGTTCTGGAGCAATGTAGGTCTCCTGTTCTGCTTGGGATTCGGTTCCCTTTTGGGAGATCTCACAGGCGCATTCATCAAGAGGAGGCTCGGTATGGAGAGGGGTCAGAAGGCACCCATCCTGGATCAGTACGATTTCGTTGCAGGGGCATTCCTGATAACGGCGCTGTTCTACCCTGACTGGGTCATCGCCAACTACATCGACGGGTGGCATATCTCCGCATTGATACTCATACTTGTCACGATGTTCGCTATACATCGTGTTACGAACATCATAGGATACAAATTAGGGCTCAAGAAGGAGCCGTGGTGATCACATGAGCGAGTTGACAGCAGCATTGAGGGACTGTGGGGCCCTCCAGTTCGGGGACTTCACACTGGCATCAGGTGCCAAGAGCGAATACTACATCGACATCAAGAAGGCGAGCACGAATCCCAAGGTGCTCTACATGATCTCCTTGGAGATGGCACAGAAGATGCAGGATGAGAACCTCCATCCCGACAGGATCGCAGGGGTCGTCCTCGGATCCGTTCCGCTGGCGGCCGCATTGTCATTGGCAACCGGCATACCCTATGTGATGGTCCGCAAGGAGAAGAAGGACCACGGTACCGGGAAGCTCATCGAGGGTGACCTCAACCCCGGAGAGAAGGTCCTGGTAGTCGAGGATGTCGTCACCACGGCAGGATCGAGCATCGCGGCCATAAAGACGCTTCGTGAGAACGGTGCGGTGGTCGAGACAGCGATGTCCGTCATCGACCGCGAGAGCGGCGGAGAGGAGAACTATGCCGAGATCGGCGTCAGGTTCCTGTCACTCGTGAAGGCGTCGGAGATCCTCAAAGAGAAGAGATGAGGCCCGAACCAGATTGCAGGTTATGCGGACTCTGCGAAGGACGCACGAACATCGTCCTGCCGGACGGAACCTACGACACTGGCATAGTGTTCGTAGGCGAAGCACCGGGAGAGAACGAGGACAATGAGGGAAGGCCCTTCGTGGGACGTTCAGGTAAGATCCTCGAAGGGATGATGAAGGATGCGGGATTCTCCCGCTCGGACGTTCTCATAACCAACACGGTCAAATGCAGACCTCCAGGCAACAGGGATCCTACCGCCGAAGAGATGAAGGCATGCAGGCCGTTCCTGGAATCGGAACTGTACGATGCCAAGGTGGTCATAGGCCTCGGTAAATCGGCCTGCAGGGACCTGATGGGTTACGAGGGGAAGATGGACGAGATAGCTAACATCCCCACAACCATACGCATCAGGGACAGGGATGTGAAGTTCATCCCCACGTACCATCCTGCAGCCACGATATACAACAGGAATTCCAGAGAGGAGCTCCGCAGGACGATAGAGACGATCGGAGGAATGCTCAGATGAGGTACACAGGATTCATGATCGATATGGACGGCACCGTCTACAAGGGCGGGGACCTGATCCCCGGTGCGATAGATTTCATAGCCTCCTTGAAGGCCAAGGGCATACCGTTCGTGTTCCTCACCAACAACTCGTCCCATGCCCGCGACCACTATTACGACAAACTGGTCCGCATGGGCTTCGATGTGGAGCTTCGGAACGTGCTAACATCGAACATAGCCACGATCCGTTTCGTGTTGTCCGAGAGGCCTGGTAAGAGGGTCTACGTGGTCGGTTCCCCCGATACCATAGAGGAGGTCAGGAAAGCCGGCGTGGATGTCGTGGAGGAGGATCCCGACATAGTGTACCTCACATTCGACCGCACGATCACCTATGACAAGATTAACAAGGCGTACAAGGCGCTCATGAAGGGTGCAGAACTCATAGCTACCCACCCCGACGACGTATGTCCCACGGAGACCGATTACGACATCGACATCGGGCCCTTCATAAGGATGTTCGAGACCATGTGCCAGACTACGGCCACGGTCATCGGTAAGCCTAACAGGCTGATGCTGTAGATGGCCGCCCGCGAGATGGGCGTGGAACCGGAGGGCACTGTCATGGTGGGGGATCGTCTCTACACCGACATCCTTATGGGCGTGCAGGCGGACATCGATACGATACTCGTACTGTCCGGAGAGACATCCAGGAAGGACCTCGAAACATCCGATATCGTCCCGACCCATGTGTTGGATTCGGTCGCGGATATACCTGCCCTTTTAAACTGAGAATGGACGTTCTTTCCAGATTCTTTTTATATAATATGTCGCGCATATTAGAATAACGTGCGCGCAGGCGTGAGGATGCACACAAATGCGCTCGGCACTTCACAGACCCAATACTGCAGTGGTCATTATCATACGAGGGAAGCGGATGCACTTAAAGACGGTCGAGATGGAGAATTTCAAGTCATTCGGCGGCAAGGTAACAGTTCCGCTGATGGAAGGCTATACAGCGATCACCGGTCCCAACGGTTCCGGTAAATCCAACATCACCGACGCCATCCTTTTCGTCCTCGGTCCCAAGAGTCCCAAGGCCGTCCGTGCTGGAAGGCTCACCGACCTCATCTTCGACGGGGGCCGGAGCAAGAACAAGGCATCATACATGAAGGTCTCACTGATCTTCGACAACCAGGACAGGATCATGCCCTGGGATGCGGATGAGGTCAGGCTCACCCGTTACATCAAGATGTCCGACAACGGACAGGATTACAACTCATATTTCTACATCAACGACCAGAAATCCACTCTCACGGAGTTCGATAACCTCCTCACCAAGGCAAGGATCAGTGCGGAAGGATACAACCTCGTGCAGCAGGGAGATGTCACGCACATCGTCCAGATGGGTAACTCCCAGAGGAGGGGCATCCTCGACAGCATATCCGGTATCGCCAGTTTCGATGCGGACATAAGCAAGGCCGAGGAGGAGAAGTCCGAGGCGAGGGCCAATCTGGAAAGGGTCAACATCGTCGTCGAGGGACTGGTGGACGACGTCAAGAAGCTGGAGAAGGACCGCGAGGCGGCAGAGAAGTACGTGGAGTTCAAGGACACATTGGACATGGCCAAGGCCCAGTACTCCCACAGGAAGCTCCAGATGGCGAAGGCATCCTACGATGCAACGTCCGATCAGATCACCAAGCTGAACACAGATATCCAGAACTTCGCGGCGGAGAAGCTCGAACTGGAGAAGAAGAGGGACGGCAAGAAGCAGGACATCGCGGATGTCGAGGCGGAGATCGCAGCGAAGGTCGGACCCGAGTACACCGAGCTCAAGCAGAAGATCGAGAACGTGAAGATCGATTACGCCACCAAGAAGGACAAGATCGAGTTCACGGAGTCCAACATTGAGGAGAACAAGGTCTTCAAGGAGAACTTCGAGCAGCGCATCACGGACAACAAGAACAGCATCATATCCCTGGAGGAGAACAGGAAGGACCTGCAGACGAAGCTCTACCAGGCAGAGATGGATAAGGATTCCCAATCTGCCGAGGAGCACAAGATCTCCGAGCTGATATCGAGCTCCGGAGGCGAGCAGAGGGAACTGCAGGAGAAGCTGGAGAAGATCGAGGCGGATGTGCAGGAGTGCTCCACCGATCTTCTGGACGCACAGGCCAGGTTCTCCAAGGCGGAGGCGGCATCCGAGGAGGCGCACAACAACTGCGCCGTGTTGGATGAGCGCATCCAGAACATAGATTTCGAGATCAAGGACGCCAAATGGAGCCTTGACCAGATGAAGGCGGAGGCCGGCCCCAGTATGGAGGATTACGGCGCCAAGGTACTCGAGGCTAGGAGGAGGGAGACCGAGCTGGAGAAGCAGGAGGTCGAGCTCAACAGCGCCTACAGGAAGATCGATGAGGAGTACAGGGCCCTCCAGGCGGAGAAGAAGGTTTCCGACAGGATGAACCAGGGCAGCCAGGCCGTCGAGGCCATATTGGCCCTCAGGAACAGGGGCGAGATGGCCGGTATCCACGGTACCATACAGGAGCTCGCTACGGTGGATGCGGGATACGAGACCGCACTGTCCGTGGCGGCCGGAGGTAAGATGCAGGCTGTGGTCGTCGATGACGATCAGGTCGCCGCCGATGCGATCGCATATCTGAAGAGGGAGAGGCTCGGAAGGGTCACGTTCCTCCCGCTCACCAAGCTGATGGGCGGTAAGCCCAGGGCGAAGGCCATCATGAGCGAGAAGGAATCGGAAGGATATGCCATCGATCTCATAGATTTCAACCAGAAGTACTACAACGCCTTCTGGTACGTACTTGGCGACACATTGGTCGTCAAGGATATGGACACCGCCCGCAGGATTATGGGTGGTATCAGGATAGTCACCAAGGCCGGAGAACTGATCGAAGCGTCCGGAGCCATGGTCGGAGGTACCATCAACCAGCAGAAGCTGATGAAGTTCGGTGCCGCATCAGAGGACAAGCTCACGGAACTGGGCGAGAAGCTCAGGAGGGCATCCGAGGCCCTGGACAACGTGAAGCAGGAGCTTAGGAAGGTCCGCGACGAGATACGTGCAGCGGACGACGAGATGAGGCACAGCTCCGCGGCAGGCATGGAGCAGAGGGAGAAGATCGCCGGTACCAAGGCGAGGATATCTGAGCTGGAGAGGTCCAAGAAGGAATCGCAGCACTCCCTCGAGGAGGCCAGGGCCAAGATGGCGGCCGCCGACGGGGACCTATCGGAGGCCAGGAGCGTCTTCACCATGCTGACGGAGAGGATGACCCTCTACACCGAACAGAGGAACAGGATCAAGGACCGTATCGCGGAGATCGCTCCGGTGGACCTGCAGAACAGGATACAGAAGGTCAGGGACACGCTCCACAGGCTAACGGAGGCCATCTCCGAGCTGAAGCTGCAGATCGGAGGTATCGATACCGAGGTGCTCGGTTACGAGAGACAGAACGAGTCGACACAGATCCAGCTGGACGGAGTCATCAAGGATATCGAGGAAGGCTACAGGACCATCGAGGAGAACACTACCGAGATGAACCGCCTGAAGCTCGAGTTGGATGCTCTCCGTTCGATCGAGGCGGAGATGGAAGGCGGGATCAAGAACCTGCGCGACAAGAAGGATGCCCTGGTCGCCGAGATGTACGGGTTCGACAACCAGGTCAGGGAGAAGGCCACCGCCATCGAGAACACCAACGCATCGGTACAGAGGTTCACGGCTCAGCTCGGTATGATCATGCAGGACATCGCACAGTATCAGGCAGAGGTCGATGCCATAACGTTCGAGGTCGCACAGCCGATCCCCTCCGAGGAGGAGATCAAGCGCACTATCAGGTCATGCGAGAGCTCCCTGGAGAAGCTCGGCAACGTCAACCTGCGTGCGATAGAGGATTACGAGGTGAAGAAGGCACGTCTCGACACGCTCAACGAGCAGGTCGAGGCCCTCAACAAGAACATAGCCGAGCTCACCGCATTGACGGATTCGCTGTCCGCAAAGAAGAAGGGACTGTTCATGGAGTCCTACAACGCGGTGGATGCGAACTTCAAGAGGATATACGCCCAGCTCTCCGGTGGAGGCGAGGCGTTCATGGCGCTGGAGGACGAGGAGGACCCGTTCAACGGCGGATTGATAATCAACGCGAAGCCCAGGAACGGAAAGCTCCTGAGGCTGGAGGCGCTCTCCGGAGGAGAGAAGTCATTGACCGCACTGTCGTTCATCTTTGCCATCCAGGAATACCAGCCGTCGCCGTTCTACGTGCTCGACGAGGTGGACATGTTCCTGGATTCGGTCAACTCGGAGATGGTGGCCCAGAGGGTCAAGGAGAGCTCATCGAAAGCACAGTTCATACAGGTGTCACTGAGGAAGGTCGCGTTAGCGGTCGCCGATCAGCTGATCGGGGTAACCAGGCCACCTACAGGCATCAGCAAGATCATAATGCAGCCCGATCTGGCTGAGGTCTCGAAATACGAAGACGAGGCTGCAAAGGACAAAGAGGCGATCTGAGATGGATGGGAACATTAGGATTGAGGACCTTGAACAGCACCTGCTGTTCCACAAGGCAATGAGCGAGAACACAGAGACCTATCAGCGCATAGGCGGATACATGGACATCCTGTCCAAGGCGGAGACCGGGGAGAAGCTGCCGGACCCCGTGGACGAGGCCATCAGGTCCGTCTTCAGCCTGGTCCTGGAGAACGGTATCGACCCGTGGGAGATCAACCTCTCGCAGTTCGTGAAGATGTACAACAACAAGGTGGTCAGGGACTCCTTCGATATGATCGTCGCAGGAAAGCTGATGCTGATGGCATGGAAGATCCTCAGGATGCAGTCCGATGTCACCAGGACCCAGTCCGAGCCTCCGATCGAGGAGGAGTTCATGGAGATCGATGACGGGTTCTTCTATGAGAACGAGGACGACATGATCGTTCCCGAGCTGGTGCTCACCGGAGCGTACCGCAGGGAGCCCATGCGTCCTGTAACCATGTACGAGCTCATCGACGCCTTCGAGGAGGCCCGTGAGGAGATCGAGATCCAGCAGCAGAGGGAGCGCGTCAAGCAGGAGCTGAAGTCCAAGGAGCCCTCCAAGTTCGATAACAAGGCCCACGAGGAGGACGATCAGAAGGATGTCGAGGAGGTCTGGCACAGGATCCAGAAGCTCGGTACCGGTCAGATATGCATCGACGACCTCTACACCCACGACCTGAAGGAGAACCTGAAGATCTTCGTATCCATACTCCACCTGGTAAGGTCCGGACGTCTCGATGTCTGGCAGGAGACCCTCCCTTACGGGGAGATCTTCGTGGAGATCATGACCGAGGGCGCATCCGGTACCATAGAGGACAACCCCGCGGGACGTATCGAAGCGGTGATGTGACGTGAATGTCAAGGGTGCGGTCGAGGCGGCGCTCTATTCCAGTTCCGAGAACCTCAGCGTCTCGGATATCGCTGCGAAGACGGGTATCCCCGTGGAGGAGGTCAGGACAGCGGTCATGGACCTCCGCAGGGATTACGAGGAGAGGGACTCCGCGATACAGATCGCCAGGATAGGCTCCGAGTACAGGATGATGCTCAGGCCCGAGTACACCGAGGTCACAGGCACGTTCGCCAAGGCCGAGCTCTCCGGCGGTGCGCTCCGTACGCTCACCACCATCGCCTACTACCAGCCCGTCCTGCAGTCGGAGCTCCTCAAGTTGCGCGGACCCCGCGTGTACGATGACGTCCACATGCTGGTGGAGCAGGACTTCGTGGCAAGGAAGAGGGCCGGGAACACCTGGGAGCTCACTACCACCAAGAAGTTCGCCGAGTACTTCGGCATCGGCAGCACCAGGGTCAAGGACATAAAGGCCTGGATAAAGGAGAGGGCCACCAATCTTCACGACGAATCAGAGAAGGAATGACGGTTAACAGGCATCGCCAGATGCCCAAGGTATTTATCGGACGATTCTGTTGGGAAGAGCGCAGATGTCCGATTCCGCAGCGTGTCGGATGAAGAAAGGTTATCCCGATGACCCTGATTGCTGGAAACAATACCGTTAAAGGTACCGTCAACGAAGAGATGAGCGTTGAGTTCGCTCTAAAGATGGGAAAGACCCTGGGGACTTTCTACGGTTCCCCCATAGCAGTGGCAGTCGACGGGAGGAACTCGAACATGATGATGAAATCGGCTCTGATGGCCGGTATCATGTCCGTCGGATGCGACGTGGTCGATCTCGGAATGGTCCCCACGCCTTTGATACAATTCTACATGGTGCTCCATCCCGAGATCAAGGGAGGGGTCACTATCACAGCTTCTTTCTCAGGCCTGGATATCAACGGGTTCAGGGTGATGAAGTCCACAGGGATAGAGGACCCGATCTTCGAAGAGCATTCTGTGGAGGAGATTCTCAATCATAATACCCAGGTGCCGGGACTCGATGTGGGAGAGGTCTACGTCGTGACCGATTTCACCGAGAAGTATGTGGACTACATACTGTCGGAGGTCGACGAGGAGATCATCAGGAACGCCCATCTGAAGGTCTGCGTGGATTGCCGCAACAATGTCGTGGCGAACATAGTCTCCAACATCCTGATGAGACTGTCCATCGAATTCATCACCATCGGAGGGGACTCATCCGCGGTGGATGAGGCAAGGATGGTCAAGCTGGGTCATGTCGTCAAGGGACAGGGGATGGATCTAGGAGTCTCTCTTGAGATGGACGCGGACCACTGCCTGTTCACCACAGCTGAAGGAACCCCTGTGCAGGGTGACAAGACGTTCGCACTCCTGGCGCAGTCCATTCTCTCGTTCAACAAAGGGAATGTCGTCATGCCTGTCAATTCCTCGACGCTCATGGAGGATGTCGTCAAGCAGAGCGGCGGAACGATCCTGTACTGCGATATCGGAGAACAGAGCGTAGTAAGATACGTCAAGGAGAACAGTGCCGTGTTCGGAGGGGACATATTCGGATGCATCGTCATCCCCGGTCCGTTCTGTACCTGTGATGCCATAGAGGGAATGGTCAGGATTCTCGAGATCGTCGCCAAGAAGGGCCCGCTGGCACAGCTGGTCGAACCGTTCCCCGACTATTACATCTCCAGGGCATCGATGGAGTATCCCGACGATCAGTTCCCTGAGCTTCTCGAGAAGTACAAATCATCGGTCCCGGGTGTGAAGGTCGGCATATCAGGCGGTGTGAAGATAGCCCGTGCGAACGGCTGGATCATCGTGAGGCATTCCAACGTCAAGGGAATGATCAAGGTCTATACCCAGTCCGATACGAGGGCATCCGCCGAAGCCTGGGTTAAAGAGACGATCGACCAATTGTCAAAACTGTGAGTTCACTGCCTCAGATTCTTGGCGTGAACGGCTATAGCTTCGTTGATGAGCCTGGCTCCCAAGATCGCTGTGATACCCGAGGGATCCGCAGGGGGACAGACCTCACACACATCGAATCCTACCAATCTGTCCCCGACGGCATTGATGACTTTCTTCACATCGTACGGGTGCAGTCCGAAAGGCTCGGGCGTACCTGTTCCGGGAGCGTAAGCGGGGTCGATACCGTCGATGTCTATGGTGAGGTAGATATGCTCGTGCTTCACGCTGTCGAGGGCCTTCTTGATGGCCCAATCGATACCGTTGTCGAAGATCTCGTAGGCACTGATGAACGGGATGACGTCGTCCCTGTCGAGCTCCTCCTCGCCTATGGCGCGGCAGCCGAGGACGTACGTGTTCTCTATGCCCACATGTTCGGAAGCACGTCTCATGATGCACGCATGGCTCAGGGGCGTACCTAGGTACTCATCCCTGGAATCCAGATGGGCATCGATCGAGATCACGGCTATGTCATCGGCATCGAAGTTCCTGACGACCGGGACGTTCACAGAATGCTCTCCGCCTATCGTGATGGGGAACTTACCGTCCCTGATGGCGGGACCTACTGCGAAGTCGACCTCCTGGACCATGTCGTCCGGGACGACGAAATCGTCGACGTTCCCGTAATCGCATATCGCAGGCAGTTCCTGGTGAATGCCGTGCTCGAAATGTATCTCTTCAAAATTATAGGAGGCCCGCCTGATGGCGGTGGGTCCCTCCCTGGCGCCTGCCTTGAAGCAGGCGGTATGATCATACTGGACTCCGAATATGACGATCTCCGCATCCTCGTATTCAGAGTCTGCTCCCGCATATCCGAGTCCGTATGATATTTTACCAGTCCTCACATGAACTTGTATCTGCCCATCGCGACGAGGTACAGGAGTTCTGCTCCTTCCTCGATCTTCTGCTCAGCGTCGTCGTTGATAACGATGGAAAGGTTCTCGAAGGTCTCAAGATCCATGACGAGTGCCTCGTCTCCGTTGATGGACAGGATCTGTCCCTTCCTCTTGTCGATCATGGGGACCTGAACTTTTGTGCTGACAGGTCCAACGATGGATTTCTTTGCGCCGGTGAAGATGCTGACTGCATCGATGTTCGCTTTTGCGGATCCGTGCTTTCCGGGCTTGGATGTCGTGATCTTGACGATCTTACAAGGCTCCTCATCAACGTTGACATACCTTCCCTCTTTCAGCTCTCTGATCTCTTTCATCTCCCACATTGGTTTCACTATCCTTTGGAAATATTCGATCCAGCACTCATGGCCGGAAGTTCACTTCCCTTCTGGAAGCGAACACATGTAAGCCGTAAGTCTTTACTGACCTCATGTTATCTGGCAAAGGCTATGTCGATTGCCCTTATAATATTATTTAGAGAACGAGGGGGCTTTTGTACGCTACGGTTGACTTTAGTCACTGTTTAGGTGGTATCGTGAAGAGGGGTTCGTGGGGGAGCCTTCCGTCGTCATCCCATTTGCCGTACATCTGCCCTTCCCTGATGCTGTCGATGAATTTCCCGAGACGTAGCTTGTACAGCTTCGGATCAGTGCCGCGGACCACTTGGATGTTGTCTATCCTGATCTCTACGTAGAGCTTCGGGAAGGAGGTTATCTTCTCGGAGAGTTCGGGGTCGTCCCGTATCCTCTTGAGGACGTACCTGTCGGGTCTGTACACCTTCATGGGCATGACCTTCCTCCCGGCATCGGTCATGAGGCCGAGGGTTTCGAGACGTTCGCATCTGGCCAGGTTCAGCCTGGTGAATCTGGATGTAGGCTTGCGGGGGGAGAACCTCTGCGCGCTGCCCAATCCCTCTATTCTGTGATGGGTGGAATCGATCCATCCGAAGCACAGGGCCTCCTCCACCGCGTCCAGATAGGATATCTTCGCAGGCATGTCCCCGTTGCTCACGAGGATCCTGCATTCCTTGGCGGTATCATGGTTGTCCAGAAGCCATTGTCTGAAACCTGCTCTGTCCAGATTGAGTATCTCCCCGAGGGCCTCGGTGCTGATTATCTCCGGCATGTGACAATCCTTTCCAGTTTTTAGTAAGTAAACGAAGGGGTTTCGGAGGTACTTCCCATTCCGATCCTGGAGAATGGTAAGTAAATCAGTGTCTCCTGGGTTTTCCCCTGTTCCTGGGCTTGTTCTTCTTCTGGGGCTTCTTTGGAGCTTCCGGATATCTGCGCTTGATGTCCTCGACCCTTGCCATGAACTCCTCGTTCAACTTGTCCCCGCAGTACTCCCCTTTGTACTGATCGACCTTGGCCGCTATGAGGATCTTCCCTGCGAGAGCACGGGCTATGTTACCTCTCTGCCAATAGGGGGCCTTGTGGACCTCGGGGTGCTGATAGATGACACCGTGCTTTGGTGGTCTCTTTCCCGATTTCAGATGCCTGAACATCGCTTTCTCGGCACCGAGCAGCTGGACGGTGGATGACGGGAGCGAGGACAGTCTCTCCAATCCTCCGGAAAGGGATATGAGCCTTGCCGCGAGGGGGCCTCCGACGATGGCGCACATGTTGGGGCAGGTCTCCTCGACGATCTCCTGGATGTACTGTTCGGTCCTCTCCTCGTCATCGTAGAGACGGTACAGGGTGTCCGCGAGATCCATCACAGCACGCATGTCCTTGTCGTTGAAGTCCGCTCCGATGGACTGTATATCTATGCCAAGCTCCTCGATTATGGCGTCCCTGTCGCCGTATCTGGCTATGAGGTCTGCGTACCTGGAGTCCTTGGCATAGTCCGCGAGTTCCGGGAAGTGCATCCCGTACCATTCGTGAAGTCTCTCGTTGTAGAGGTTGATCGTGGCGATCTGATCGTCAAGGTTCCTGATGGCCTGCACCAGGTTCTTGTCCCTGGGTACGGGCTCGGACGTCCTCAGCTTACCGAGGCCCATCATGGCCTCGTGCATGAACGCATCGTCGTATCCGAACTTCTGGGGCGTGAGGAAGGACGAGTCGAACAGCTCCGGTTTCCCCAGTTCGGACTGTCTCCTGTCTCCGACCATCAGCTTCTCGGGGACCAATGCAGCCAGTTCCCTCTCCTCGTCGAGGATGCCTCCTCTCTGGATGGATGCGAGCTTCTCCGCCACGACCACGGGATCCATGGGCATGAGCCTCTTGTCGATTATGCTGTGTGACCTTTCATCCACGAGGAATACTCCGAACCATTTCGTGACCAGTATCGCCATGTTATCACATCTTGGAAAGTTTGGTTATCTCCCTTTTGGGAAGATCTGTGACGTCCTCTCCGCACAGCAGCTGGAGCTTTGCCTGGAATTCCAGTTCCTCCATCCTGTTGTATGCCTCCTCAAGCGTCCTGCCCTGGGTGATGGCACCGTGCCTGGCCATGAGCATAGCCTTGCTGTGGCCCTGGGCCGCCACGGCCTCCACGAGCTTCTTGGAACCCGGGGTGTAGTAGTCTATCATCGGGACATCCCCCAAGAGCAGTACGCCCTCCGGGGTGATGTTGCTCTTTATCCTCTCCCCTTTCACGGCGAGTGTCACGCAGTGGAGGGGATGGCAGTGGACGATGGCGTTCGTATCGTAGTTCATGTTGTAGAGGGCGAGATGGAACTTGTGTTCTATGGAGGGTTTGCCTGAGGACAGGACCTTTCCCTTGGAATCTATGAGTACAAGGTCCTCGGGTTCGAGCATCCCCTTGTTCCTTCCGGAGGGGGTGATCAATATCTCGGAGTCGGCGATCCTCATGCTCATGTTGCCGCCTGCGGATACCGTCAGTTGCCTGTCGTAGAGAAGCTTGCAGATCTTCACGAGCTCCTGTCTGGCATACCTCTCGTTCATCATCTCACCTTGTGTATCTCGCTCGGTTTGAATATTCCCTTCTCGGTGATGAATCCGGTGATTAGCTCGGCAGGGGTCACATCGAACGCAGGGTTCTTGGCGGGGGAGCCTACGGGTGCGATCCTGATGTCCTTCACCATGGTGACCTCGGTCTCGGACCTCTGTTCGATGACTATGTCCTTTCCTGTCTTCGTGTTGAAATCGAATGTGGATATGGGCGCGGCGATGTAGAACGGGATACCGAAGTGCTTTGCAACGATGGCCTTGTCGAATGTACCTATCTTGTTGGCGGCATCCCCGTTGGCGGCGATCCTGTCCGCTCCGGTGATGATCATGTCGACTCCCTGTGACATGTAATAGGCCGATGCCCCGTCGGGGATTATGGCATGGTCGATGCCTTCCTGGTTAAGCTCCCACGCGGTCAGCTGCATTCCCTGGAGACGCGGTCTCGTCTCGGACGCGTACACGAAGAACTTCTTTCCCTGCTCGTGGGCCTTTCTCATGGGTGCGAGGGCGGTACCCACATCCACGGTGGCCAATGCACCGGCGTTGCAGTGTGTCATGAGTTTCATTCCGTCCTTTATGAGCTCTGCTCCGTATTCTCCGATCTTGGTGCATTTGTCGACCATCATCTGAGCGTAACCATCTGCCGCCTCAACGGGGTCTGCCCCGTCCTTGAGCTTGGCATACATGTAATCGACGGCGTAGAAGAGGTCGTTGGCCGTGGGTCTGGCCGCTTTGACGTCCTTTGCGGCCTTGTCTATGTCGCATCCTTTCAGTGCGGCCATGCACATCGCATATGCTGCAGTTGCTCCGATGGATGGAGCACCGCGTGTGGTCATGTTGCGGATGGCCTCGGCGATATCGAGATAATCGTCGAAGTCGACCAGTACAATCTGCGCAGGGAGTTCCCTCTGGTCGATCATACGTACCTTGCCGTTCTCGAACCAGACTGCCCTGATATCGCATTCTTTTCCGTTGACTGTGGCTCTCATTTTGCACCTAGCGGTCTATCTTAGCATGGATATACAAATATTTTGAAAAGAGACAGCGAAACTTTAATATACGAACCGCATACAGAGCCACATGGCAGAGGAGAACTCTGGTTACTTTGAGTTATATATCACTCCCAACGGGACCGTGCAGGTGTCCAACGACGTGAAGCTGAAGATACTCCATAATCTTCAGGAGAAGGACATGTCACTCACCGAGATCGCGAAGAGCGTCTCGAAGGCCCAGTCGACCGTGTCGGTTCATCTGGATTCTATGGTCGAGGACAAGCTAATCTGTGTTCACGACGATCTCCAGGACAGCCGTAAGAAGTACTACACGCTCACATCGCTGCCGTTCGGGAAATCCGTCCCCTCGTCCGACGAATCGAGGGAGGTAGCTTTCAACATACTAGCCAAGGTCGCACAGGATCCGGAGAAGATGCTCAAGAGCCTTCCGAGATTCATATTCCTGGGATTTGACGGCATAGGGCTCAACGTGGACCCCATGGCTAAGATTATGGGGTTCATCCATGGTGCCAGCATGTCCGGATCGTTGAACGGTCCGACCCTGGAGGACACCATAGACAATGCTCGCAATTACTTCAAGGAGATGGGATTGGGCGAGGTCAGCATATTCTCCTCGAAGCCACTGACGATAATCGTCAAGGACAGTGTTCCGCTCACCGAGGGGGCTGCAAGGATCCTCATCCAATACTGCGGAGGATTCTTCTCGAGGATAATGGAGGATGCCACCGGAAAGGCGTACGATCTCGCCAGCAGCGAGGTCTTCGGATCCGATTACAACTATGTGAGATTCGTCCTCGAGCCCAAAGCGACCGCGAAGATGCCCTTACTCGTAGAGAGGCAGGAATGTCAGTAAGGCACCGTTACCGAGTATCTGGCAATCCTCGATCCTGAGTCTGATGCCGTTCTCGGCCACCCATCCGTTGCCGTCGCACGGTGTGGGGGCATCCTTCCCGCCTATGATCAGTCCGCCTACGAACACTGTGTAGCGGTCGACCATCTTATTCCTGAACAGGTGCGATATGGTAACTCCGCCGCCTTCGACAAGGATGTTCTCTATGCCCATCTCGGCCAGTTCCTGCATGGCCCTGTCCAGGTCGATCGTATCTGTGCCAGCACGAATGATCTTGTCACAATCCCATGTCACGTCGCAGGTCTCCAGGGTGATCATAACCGTCGGTGCGCGGTCGTTGAGTACCTGTGCGTCCCGAGGTGTTCTGCCGTGAGGGTCAATTACGATACGGATTGGGTTAGTATCATATCCTCTGTCCTTGAGGGTGAGATGCGGATCGTCGGCAAGAACGGTGCCTACTCCGACCATGATCGAATCGAACTGCTTCCTCATACCCTTCACGCGGGTCTTGTCCTCATCCGATGAAATGCGTACCTGCGTGCGGTCCTCACCGGCCAGCTTTCCGTCGGCGGACATAGCGCAGTTAACGTGGATGAACGGCCTCATTGTTCTCACCCGGGGTGACGGTGACCCTGTAAATATTGTCCTTCCTCTCGACACCGAATTTCACGTC
>JAFUHJ010000066.1 GCA_017468935.1 Candidatus Methanomethylophilaceae archaeon | reverse complement strand
CCTATCGATATCGGATCAATACGGATGATTGGACTCGGTGATGTGCTGATTCTCGCAGTTCCGGTCATGATCCGAGTGATCCTGTATCTATCTGGTATGCCGACATTTCTCAAAAACGCTAAGTGTGAACGGGACTGCAATCTTAACGAGTGACAAATATGGATTGATATCTGGCGAACTCAGGTTAAAATAATCTGAACCATAAGACGGTGGTCAGCCTAATATCGAAGGGCCAAAAACCCAGAGTATCTTCCAAGAATCGTTATATATCGGAGCACCCACTGGTTTCCATAGACCTATCCTCTCAAGAGAATAGAGAAAGAGGTGATTCATTTGATTGCTATGAAAAAAACAGGAAGAACACTATTATTGTTCGCTGCAGTAGCTGTTTTGGCTGCGATAATTGCTGTTGCGTCCATTCCTGTCGATGAATCAGAAGCCGGTAGGCGCGCCCCTGGAAAGGAATGGAACATAGACTTCCGTGTGGATGGTAATACAGTGTACATCGGGGAGAACGTCAACGGCCTACTTGATTCGGGTGGCGCCATGGCGCCATGGTTCTTTATGCCAGATGAAGTAGATACCGTAATGGTCGGTACTGGCGTGACCGAACTCGGTGACGCGCTCGCCAATTGTTTCTTCGCTAAAACGATAATTCTGCCGGAATCCCTTTCAAAGATATCCGAATGGAGTTTCAGCGGCTGTACCGAGCTTCAAAGGATTGACCTGCCTTCGACATTGACGGAAATACCGAGTAATGCCTTTTTCAACTGTCAATCTCTGACGGGTATGCAGATACCAACATCCGTGACATCCATAGGCGAGGATGCTTTCCGCGGATGCGTCGAATTGATGTATGTCAATTTCTCGGAACTGACAAGTCTTTCCAGTATCGGGGACGGCGCATTCTATGCTTGCTATCAATTGCAGAACATAAAGATCCCGGCCTCGGTGAAGACTATCGGGGAACGTGCATTCTTCGGATGCAATTCGGTCAAAGAGATACATTTCCTCGGAGATTCATGGAATATCGAAAGTATCGGGAACGGGGCCTTTGGTCTGGGACATGTAGATGCGAAGGACGTACACAGTTTCGTGGTATCCGAATCGAATTTCGCAAACGGCAAACTCGATGATGCATCCAACTTGCTCACTCAGTTGGAATATGTTAGCGAGATACCTGAGTTCGGACCTGACCAAGAGGTCAATGTTTCTTGGTATGATGCCAAAGGGGAACTGATATACACTGAAAGAGATGTCACATACAGTCAGATCACCTTTGATGGGATCAATCATAAGCTTCCGGAACTCGATGAAAGGACCTTCTGCGGATGGTATGTTGAATGCAATCTGCATAAGAATTTGGTCACTATGACCCCTCTGTTCACGAAAGGGGAACTGATAGGTATCGGTGGCAACGATGGTCTTGGCGGTTCGGATGGCGAGACCCCGGTACAGTTCTATTGTGTTATCGGGATCCTGACCGCCGTGTTCGTCGGATCGCTCGTGATGAACAGATACCGCTAAAACATCATTTCGAGGGTCATTTGGTCATGCGGGTACAACCGCATGACCATCCCCCGGTCTTGATCAGTTGTTCATATACACAAAGTGGTAAGAACCGTGTTCAGATCCCGGATCTCCCGGTAACAAACACTCCTGGATTATGCAGGGATTCGCTGACAGGTTCTGAATATTCGATCGTCGAAGAACCGGGTTTTAGGACTTGAGCGGAATAACCTTTATTATCCATCCCTTTCATCAAGTGCTTAGTTGCGATAGTGGTCCAACGGCTATGATCGGTGCTTCCCAAGCACCTGACCCGGGTTCGACTCCCGGCTATCGCACTCATCTAGTTTTTTAAGAGGAAAATCATACACCTGAAGCATGACGATCCTGGAGATTGACGGTTCAAGGGGTGAAGGCGGTGGACAGATGGTCCGCACATCCGTAGCCATGGCTACCGTTACCGGGATCACTACGCACCTCACCCGTATAAGGGAGAACAGACCCACCAACGGATTATCCAAACAGCACTGTGCGGCGGTCGATGCCGTGGCGCAGATGGCGGGTTCCACTGTCGAGGGCAACACGATAGGTTCGAGGGAGCTCCTCTTCACGCCCGGCAATGATCAGAAATACGATATCGAGATGAACATCGGTACCGCTGGAAGCCTCAGTCTGGTACTTCAGGCCATGATGCTCGCAGCGAGGAATCACAGGAAGAGGTTGACCGTGGACATCAGCGGAGGTACCAACGTCATGTGGGCCCCTCCGATAGACTCGTATCAGACGCTTCTGTTCCCCCTCATGAGAAAGATGGGCATAGAGGCTAACGTGAAGATCATCGACCGCGGATTCTACCCCCAGGGCGGAGGACGCGTCATCATGACGCTTGATCCCATTGGGACCATCAAGCCTCTGGACATAGAGGAATTGGGAGAACTGAAGAGCATCAAAGGAATATGCTTCAGCCAGCGCCTGCCCGAATGGATCAACAAGGACATGATCGCCAGCTGCCAGAAGACCCTGGAACCCTACGCAGATGTCGAGTTCGATATCCAGAAGACCGACGGGGACTCCCGCGGAGCAGGTATCGTCCTGACGGCGGAGTTCGAGAACGGTCTGCTCGGAAGCAATGCACTGACATCACGCGGACACACAGCCGACAAGGCTGGAGAGGATGCGGCCAACGACCTCATAAGAGAGATGACCACCGGAGCGACAATGGATGTACACACGGCGGATCAGGTCCTCCCATACATGGCCATGTCCCAGGGAAAGAGCGGATTCAGCGTATCGAGGATAAGCAAACATCTGCTGAGCCAGATGGACACTTTGGAATCCTTCCTCGACGTGAAATTCGGTGTCGAGAGGAAGGACAATATTTACAGGTTCACCGTCACCCCGGGTGAGAACAATGAGGCCGTTCATCCACGTTAACTGCGCTATGTCCGCCGACGGGAAGCTGGCCGGTGAGGACCGCACGCAGGTCCGTATCTCCTCGGACGAGGACAAGACCCGCGTAAAAGGTATGAGAAAACAATTCGATTCGATCATGGTCGGAGTAGGCACGGTTCTTGCCGACGATCCGCATCTCACCCTCAAGGACAGAGGATATGATACTAACCCTATCCGTATCGTAATTGACCCTCATGGCAGAACGCCCCAGAACGCCCAGGTCCTCAATGACCGCGCACCCACAGTGATGGTCACATTAGAGACCTGCGACGTGACATGGGACTGTGACAAGATCATTCGTGCTGGCACAGATACGATCGACCTGGACAGGGCCATGCAGGAACT
>JAFUHJ010000065.1 GCA_017468935.1 Candidatus Methanomethylophilaceae archaeon | reverse complement strand
GGTGTGAGCTGCTGCTCGACGATGGCCCTGTCCACCTTGTTGATGAACAGCATGGGCCTTACACGCTCCTTCATTGCCTGCCTGATGACAGTCTCTGTCTGGGGCATGATTCCCTCGACTGCACAGCACAGGATGTAAACTCCATCCAGTGCCCTCATTGCCCTGGTGACGTCTCCACCGAAGTCGACGTGTCCGGGGGTATCGATGAGGTTGACGAGGTAGTGCTTTATTGCACCTGTATCGGGCTCCTTGTAAGGAACGACCATTGCAGCGGATGCCGCGTTGATGGTGATTCCCCTTGCTGCCTCCTGCTCGTCGTAATCGAGCAGACGCTGCTCACCTGCTGTCTCGGATGACATCATTCCGGCTCCTGCGATCAGGTTGTCGGAGAAGGTGGTCTTTCCGTGGTCGATATGAGCGGCTGTACCGAGGTTCCTGATGAGGGACTGGTCCTTCATCAGCTCTACTGCTTTCTTCGCGTTGTCTTCTCTGCGTCCCATGTTCACTCACCTTATGATCATCTGGCGGACTGGGCGACCCTCTCGATTTCCTCTTTCTTGGCGACCGAGAATGATGTCATGTCTCCCTTGGATGCGAGAATGATCTCGTCCGCGAGGCATTCATAGATAGGCTTCTTGTTCTTGGAAGAAGCGTTGACTACACCTGTGCTCAGGTTGCGGAGTGCGATGTCGAGCCTCCTCTGAGGGGAGACATCCACTGCCTTGGGGACGGAGATTCCACCGAACTGCAGCCTTGTGACTTCCTCACGGGGAGCTGCGTTCTCGAGGGCCTCGACGAGGACCTGGATAGGGTTCTTCTTCGTCTTCGTTGCAATGATGTCAAAGGCCTGGGAGACCGCCTTGTACGCCTTCATCTTCTTTCCGGTGTACTTCTCGGTCCTCATGATGTTGTTGATGAGCCTCTCGACGATGCTGAGCTTGGATTTTCCGAACCACCTGTTGGCGTGCTTTCCACCGGAGTGGGGCACGTTCGTAGGTGTCAGGTCGATGTACTTTGCGAGACCTCCGTCGTTGACGACGACCTCTGAGGAGTCGTACTTTCCGAACATGAGGGCTTTCTGTGTAACGATATCGTCTGCCATGATAATCATCTCACAGGCTTGTCGATCCTTCCCCTGACCATTTCGTCGAGGGAGACGTTGTTCACTTTGATGACCTTGTAACGGACTCCGGGGATATCTCCGTAGGACCTACCCATCCTTCCTCCGATACCTTCGATCATGACCTCGTCGTGCTCATCGATGAAGTTGATAGCTCCGTCTCCGACAGCGAATGCTGTGATCTGACGGCCGTTCTTGATGAGCTGGACTTTTAAGCACTTACGGATAGCGGAGTTGGGCTGCTTAGCCTCGATTCCGACTTTCTCCAGTACGATTCCACGGCCCTGGGCGGATCCCTCGAGAGGATCGGACTTCTCCCTGAGCTTGAGGACCCTCTTCTTGTATCCCCTGTCTAACCAGCGGAACTTCTGACGGTCCGTCTTCATTTTTCTTGCGGTATACAAACCATTTCCCATTGTTTCACCTTCAGAATCTCAAAGATTCCAATGATCGTGAACGCCTCACGATACCCTTACGGATACCCCGAAGCAATTTGCGTAGCCTCAATTTGTATATAAAAAATTCGTAGCGTACGTACGTATACTAATAATATAGAGGACGCCCGCATAGGCGGACGCCTATGTTTCTCAGTTGAAGTCCTTGAATGCCTTTTGGATCATCTCGAACGTCACACCCTTGAGCTCAGGGTTCATCCTGACGATCCTGTCATGCCAGGGCCTGATCGTTGAGAGGTCGGGCTGTCCGTCCTTGAACAGGTCGTCCGGCAGAGGTATGCGCTTGGACCTCGAGACGTACATCCACTTGTCCCCCATCTGATCCCTCAGAAGGAAAGGCAGCTGGCGGATTGGCACGGCGATCGAGGTACGGGGCTGTCCATTATAGAGCTCGACGACCTCGGCCTCTATTGTATCTTGGGATACTGGCACAGTGTTGTTCTCTGTGCTCATCTGTATCTCCTCGACGGACTTGTCGATCTTGTAGAGACGGCATACGCACTCCTTCACAGAGGGGTCGATATCTGCGATCAGGCTGCCGTCCTCGAACCTCGCTTTGACCCTTACTGGGTTGCGGATGGTCATGAACTTCCTGTTGGGGAACGAGTTGACGGTGATGAACAGGCTGAATGTCGAAGCGGGTGCGGAGAACACTTCCTCGCGGATAGGTGTGAGATCGATCTCATAGGAGTCGTCCTTCCAATCGGGGGTGATGTCCCTCTTCTTGCCCGAACTGCCGCCGAAGAACAGAGCCTTCTTGCGAGCTCCCTTGACCGTGACGGTCATCTTGTCCTTGAGCTCGAGAATGTCCACATCCACGACCCCGAAGGGCTGGGGACCATTGCCGATATCGTAGGTGACAACGGGGACGATCCAGACTACCTGGAACTTCATACCGTCGTACTCGAAACCATAGGGATCGTCCTCCGACACATCCCTTGAACCCTCCTGTCCCAGGAGCTTGTATCTGACAACTGTGTCATCCGTTATGTCCCCTTTTCCGGAGTACTCGCACTCCATGCCGGGGATGATGAAGTATCTTGATTCTCCCATCTTCTTGGTGCCCTTCTCCAAAGTCACCGTGACGGGACCGACGTAGTCGCCGGTGTTGACATACATCTGAGGAGCTGCCTGCGTGTTGAGGATCTCCCCGTTCCTGCCCACAGCGCGAACGACACATTCGGAAGGTTCGCAACCTGTGACTGTTACAGACATGACAGGCGATGATACATAGAGCGGAAGCCTCTCCGACTCGAATACCACATCGGCATCCTGTGACGGCTGGCTCATGGTGAATTCCCCCTTCACGGCAGGTTTCTTGGCAGCCTTCTTCTTGGGCTCTGCCTTCGCAGGCTCGGACTTCGGCTCTTCCGCAGGGATCTCCTCCGGTTCCTGCTCTGCAGCGTGATTCGGGTTGTCGTCCACCTTCGCGGTCCCCGAAACGAGGACGTTGAGCCTGAAGACCGACAGACCGTTCTTCTCGGTCGAATCGATGATCTCCGCTTTGAATAGCTTGAGCTCGGCACCAGCACGTGTAACGGCTGTCACCTCACCCATGGGCCTGATGGCCTGGGTTCCGACGCTGTTGTAGAATGAGATGGGGCGGGCCTTGTTGGTGAAGGCCTCTTCGCCGTCTATGGTGAGTTTGTAATCGTCCATGGGCGTGACATCTGCCGGTGTGAGATCCAGCGTGTCAGGCCTGGTTACTCTGGACTTCCCTTGCTTGACGGACTCCAAACGTCCCATCGGGACCACTCTCTCGCCGCATTCCACAGCGAGTTCGAAATGATCGTTCTCGAGACCTTTATACCTGGGAATGTAGAGAAGGAACTTACCGTTGTTGAAGTTGATCTTCGGGGTCGCACCGATGAATCCGCGGACTGCTGGCTGTTCGGGATGCGCCTTCTCCGCTGCAGCGGCCTTTCTGTTGGCTTCTCTTTCGGCCTTGGTCTTGGACTCGGAAAAGAACTCTTCAAAACTCATGTCGGCAATACCCTTCTGGTCTCCCATTTCTCTCACTCTCGCCCCCTATATCGCTCCCTACTCTAATACTTAGCGATACCTTTCTATCGCACGCGCGTACCATCGCGTGTATAAAACTTTATAAACAATTCCATGATAGCCGAGACAAGGTGTATATTATGGCCGGTGATGATGATTATTTGGCATTACTCGACAGGGCAAAGATTGCCTGTCCCGAGACGATTGAGAACCACGAGAGATTCGAGCTTCCCGAAATGGATGTCCTCCAGGAAGGAAAGATCACGGTCCTCAGGAACTTCATCGACATCACCGACAAGCTCAGGAGGGACCCCCAGCACCTTCTCCAGTTCATGCTGAAGGAACTCGGTACCCCCGGAAACGTCGAAGGTCGCAGAGCTGTCTTCAAAGCAAAGATCGGCCCCCAGCAGATCAACGACAAGATTCAGATGTACACCGAGACCTATGTTATCTGTTCCGAATGCGGACTTCCCGACACCAAGATGGTCAAGGACGGAAGGACCCTCATGCTCGAATGCGAGGCATGCGGAGCACGCAGGCCGATCACCGTCAGGAAATCCGTCAAGGCAGACACTGTCAACACCATCAGGGAAGGGGACATCGTCGAGCTCACGATCACCGACGTCGGAAAGAAGGGTGACGGGGTCGCCAAGATATTCGACTACCTCGTGGTCGTACCCGGGACAGTGAAAGGTGCCACAGTCCACGCCAAGATCACCAAGATCTCGGCCAAGACTGCATTCGCGGTCCCCACCACAGAACCCTGTACCCGCTGATGAAATACTACGTCGAATCGTACGGATGTACGATGAACTACGGGGAAGGGCGCAAGCTCTCCCACGACATGGCCTCGATGGGTTATTTGGAGGCATCCTCCGCAGAGGAAGCTGACATAGTCATCCTCAACACATGCACCGTGGTGGAGACCACGGAGAAGAAGATGCTCTCTAGGATCTCCGATCTCAAGAAGATGAAGAAGGAGGTCATCATAACTGGGTGCATGGCGAAGGTACAGCCGAAGAGGATAGAGATACGTCTACCTGAATCCATAGTGCTGGCACCTTCGGATTATCATCTTTTCGCCAAAGAGGTGGCTGATCGTTACGGTATAGCGGGCCCACCCGTTCCGATCAAGACAGGCACGGATGCCATCCTACCGATAGCACAGGGATGCCTCGGCAACTGCACTTACTGCATCACCAAGTTCGCCCGCGGAAGGCTGCACAGCTATTCGGAGGATTCCCTGATCGATGAGTTCAACGGATTCGTTGATTCCGGTGCAAAAGAAGTCCTCATAACGGCACAGGATACTGCCTGCTATGGTGTCGACACCCATACCGACCTTCCATCGCTTATGCGTTCGATGCTACGCAAGGAGGGCGAATACAGGATGAGGATAGGGATGATGAATCCCAATCACCTGAGAAAGATCGTGGACGATCTTCTGTCAGTTATGGATGATAACAGAGTATACAGGTTTCTGCACATCCCAGTACAGAGCGGAAGTGATGACGTTCTCAAGAACATGCGTCGCGGATACACTGCTGAACAGTTCATGGATCTTGTGGACACTCTGCGCGAAGGGATACCTGAGATAAGCATCGCGACCGACATCATCACCGGTTTCCCCGGAGAGACCGACGAGGACCATCAGAAGACACTCCAGCTGGTCAAGGACCTGCATGCCGATACCCTGAACATAACAAGGTTCTCTTCGCGTCCAGGGACGGAAGCAGCACAGATGGAGCAGATCCATGGACGCATATTGAAGGAACGTTCCACGGAGCTTACAGAGCTTAAGAACGAGGTCGAATACAATGTCAACAAGAGACTCATCGGCCAAAGGTTCAGAGCCCTGGCGACGGAGATCGGCAAGGAGGGGACAATCGTCCGCACAGGATACTATCGCCCTGTAGTGGTACGTGAGAAGATCCCTCTGGGGACTTTCCTTGATGTTGAGGTCACAGACTGCCGTTCGACATATCTCTTCGGCAAAATATTGTAATAAGAAAAGCCTATCCCAGACTCAACAGTCCCGTAGTGTAGTGGTCAATCATGCCGGCCTTTGGAGCCGGCGACTCCGGTTCGAACCCGGACGGGACTACCATCTGTTTCTAATGAATAGATAGTAAAACTCCTGCCCCTGTGTGCGGCAGAGGCAGGCAAAAAGAAGTTTGGTAGAGTTCGGCAGGTCAACTACATGCTAAGGTCCGGGAACATACCTGTCCCTGTTGGCTCAGTCGGACCAATGTTACTAACAGTAGCCGCCGAATAATAACTAGCATTCAGACTATTTATAATTTAGGCATTCCTAAAATTATTCCATGAAAATAGGATCAATGGGACTCTGCGAACTGTATCAAAGATTCGAGGCCTGATTCATCATAGAAGCTGCCACCGTTCATCATAGCGTTGAACATAGGCCCGGTATAATCATCGAGCCCCTTGAGCTTGTACATCGCACAGATGAAGCAGAAAAGGATCT
>JAFUHJ010000064.1 GCA_017468935.1 Candidatus Methanomethylophilaceae archaeon | reverse complement strand
GACGATTTCAGCATCGAGGTGGGTACCGTCCCGCAGATCCTCAGCGTCATCGCTGGTAACCTGTTCGGACTGGGTGCCCTCAAGGGAGTGAGGTTGGAGGACGTCACCTTCCCCAAGGCCATCCTCGAGCAGTACAAGGGGCCCAAGTTCGGTGCGGACGGTATCAGGAAGATGCTGGACCGTCCGGAGAAGCCCCTGGTCGGTACCATAGTCAAGCCCAAGATAGGCCTGAACCCCAAGAAGACCGCCGAATACGTCTACGAGGCGGGTGCCGGAGGACTGACAAACTCCAAGGACGACGAGACCCTGGTGGACCAGTCGTTCTGTCCCATAGAGGACAGGACCTTGGCGGTCGCAGAGGCACTCGACAGGCTGGAGGCGGAAGGCCACAAGATGATGCATGCCATCAATGTGAGCACGCGCGGCGACAAGATCGTGGAGCTTGCGGAGAAGGTGCAGTCCTGGGGTGCAAGGGAGATCATGGTCGACGTCATCACATGCGGTTTCGGAGCGGTACAGGCCCTCGCGGAGGACCCGTCCATCAAGGTCCCGATCCACGTTCACAGGACCATGCACGGTGCATTCACCAAGGACCCGCTGCACGGTGTAGCGATGCTGCCCCTCACGAAGCTCACAAGGATGTGCGGAGGGGACGCACTGCACATCGGTACCCTCGGAGTAGGGAAGATGTCGGGAAGCACCAAGGAGGATGCCAACCTTCCCGCATGTCTCGGGGACGACGTCCCGTACAAAGCGGTCATGCCCGTATGCTCGGGAGGTGTCTACCCCGGGATCGTCGAGGCCATCGTCAAGAAGGCAGGCAACAACGTCCAGATCCAGGCCGGCGGAGGTGTCGCAGGACATCCCGGCGGGGTAAGGGCAGGTGCCATGGGAATGAGCCAGGCGGTAGATGCCGCATTCCTGGGCATACCCAAGGAGGAATACGCCAAGGACCACAGGGAATTGGCGATAGCATTGGAGACCTGGGGATCCAAATGAAGTTCAAGGTAAGGGAGGTCAACATCCGTTCCTCGGATCCGTACATCACATTGAGCAAGGCGGACTGTGTGGAGCTGGGTGTGAAGGAGAACGACCGTGTGTCCATCACGGGGGAGAGAACGACCATCGCCATGGTCGCATACAGCGACGATATCGTTGAACAGGGGACTGCCATAATACAGAGTCAGATAATGAAGAAGACAGGCCTCGGCAAGGATGGTACGGTGGATATCGTCTACGCTCATAAGCCCGATTCGGTCAGATACGTCCGCAAGAAGATGGACGGCGGGAAGCTTACCAAGGAGGAGATAGAGGCCATCGTCAGGGATATCCTTGAGAACAGGATGGCCAGCATCGAGATATCCGCTTGGCTGACCGCTTTGCACATCAACGGAATGGACATAGCAGAGATAGCCGATTTCACCATGGCCATGGCGAAGACGGGGGACATAGTGAAGTTCTCGAGGTCCCCGGTGTTCGACTTCCACAGTCTGGGAGGCGTCCCGGGCAACAAGATCACGCCCATCGTCATATCCATAGTGGCCGCAGCAGGTCTGATGATCCCCAAGACCTCTTCCAGGGCGATCAGCAGCGCATGCGGTACGTCCGATTTCGTGGAGACCTTCTGCGATGTAGAACTCTCCGCCAGCAAGCTCATGTCCATATCGGAGGAGGTCGGAGGTGTGTTCGCATGGGGAGGATCGATGAACCTCGCCCCTGTCGACGACCTTGTCATAAAGATAGAGCATCCGCTCGGGATCAACCCGAGGGCGCAGATGCTCGCTTCCATCATGAGCAAGAAGGTCGCCATGGGTTCCACCCATCTGCTCGTCGACATCCCCGTCGGATCGGAGGCCAAGGTCGCCACCCTCGAGGAGGGAAAGGTATATGCCCGCGACCTGATGGACCTGGGCGACAGGATAGGGATGCATGTGGAATGCGCCATCACCTATGCGGATCAGCCCATCGGTATAGCGATAGGCCCCAACCTGGAAGCCAGGGAATGCATAGCGATCCTTGAGGGGGAGAAGCATCCCTCCAGTGTGATCGAGAAGGCCTGCGAGTGCGCAGGCATGATCCTGGAGATGGCGGGCATCCCCAACGGTTTCGACAAGGCCAAGGAGATATTGGACTCCGGGGAGGCCTACAAGAAGTTCATGGAGATAGTCGTGGCCCAGAACGGAAGACCAGACCTCAAATCATCGGATCTCCAGCCCGGGAAGTACTCCTATGACCTGAAGGCACCCAACTCAGGATATGTGCATGCCATCCACAACAAGGAGGTCGTGTTCATAGCGAAGACCGCCGGCGCACCCTCGGACAAAGGGGCCGGACTCATGGTCATGAAGAAGAAGGGCCAGAGGGTCGAGGCAGGGGATGTCCTCATGACGATCTACGCAGAGAACGAAGCGAAGCTCAAACGCGCCCAGGAAGCTGCGATCAGCAACAATCCCTTCGAGATCGAGGGAATGCTTCTCAGAAGGGTGACGGAGGTCAGGACCCTATGACCGGGAGGTTGCTCTTCACAGTCGATCTGGACCGTGATGTCAACATACTGCTGGATGGTAAAAACAAGGCCGGTTCCATAGACCGCGGTCATGGGACTGAGCCCAGGTTCGAGTCCTGCGAGAAGGGGATGGACATCCTCCTTGACATCTTGGACAGTTTCGGCATGAAGGCGACCTTCTTCGTCGAGGGACATACCTCGGAGATCGTTGATTGTTCAAGACTCAAGCAACATTGCATAGGGTTCCACGGTTACGACCATGAGGACCTCACGATGGCCGGTCCCGAGGAGCTCAGGGACATCATGGACACTGGGTTCAGGGCCGTCAGGGGCAACGTGAAGAGGCCCACATGCTTCCGTGCACCTTTCATGAGGACATCCGACGCAGTCTTCGATGAGCTCAGGAGGCTCGGCATCAAGCACGACTCATCCCTGTATGCGGAACCCGGGGTAGGGCCCTACGACATATCCGGGATCACGGAGCACCCTGTGGCCAAAGGCAAGGATTTCAGGGGCAAGACCATCACAGCCTACCTGTGGCCCATGCACGAGGGCACCAGGGAACCCACGGATTATCTGTCTTTGGCAAGGGCGTCAGGGAATGCGGACCTGGTCCTGTCCACTCATGCCTGGCATATGGTGGAGTCCCGCGAGAAGGGGATCATGACCTGGGCCGAGATGGAGCACAACAGGAAATCCACCGAACACCTGATCAAACTATTGTTGGATGAAGGTTATGTACCGGATGTGATTGGGGACTGATATGGCCGAGATCGCCATCAGGGACCTTCAGAGGTCGGATTACGAAGTTCTGTCGAAGATCATCGACGATGAGTGGAGATTCAACATGTACTCCAAGAAGTATGGGCAGGAGATCGCCACGTTCTACCTCATACAGTGTGCGAACGGTTCCAATGTGGCGAAGACTCTGCTGGTCGACGGTGAGCCCTGCGGTATCCTGATACTGAAGGAGATGCCCGGGGAAAAGGTAGACCTCTCCGAGGAATACAGGAACTACAAGGAGTCGCTGGAGCATCTGGTGGACACCTTCGAACAATGCGAGAGGGATATGGACGAGTTCGACAGGGTGTACAACGAGTTCGCATCCAAATACAAGAGGCCCGAATGGGCCGAATTGGGTCTCTTGATCCTATCGGACAAGCACAAGGGACTCGGTCTCGGACGCAGGCTGATAGACGAGGCCCGCAGATGTGCCAGCGAGAGAGGTATGACGGGTCTCTTCTTCTACACGGACACCGACTGCAATTTCGGTTTCTACGACCACATGGGTGCTGTCCGCATAGGGCAGGAGGACATCATCTGCGTCGGGGAACCGCTGACCGTATTCGGCTACTATCTCGAGTTCAAACCTTCTATCGAATAAAAACGCGCAAGCGCACGATTATATAGACTGGAAGGCATCGAGCGCCTACCGTGATGCCATGGCCGAAGTGATTCTAGGCAAGGATGTATCGGCAGAGGTCTATGCCGAACTCAGGACAAGGATTGAGAGACTCAAGTCCAAAGGGGTGACCCCCGGACTGGCAGTCGTCCTCGTCGGGGACGATCCCGCTTCCCAGGTCTACGTTAGGAAGAAGGGGGAGATGTGCGAGGAACTCGGCATGAAGTCCATCACGATCCGTATGCCCGCCGACACCACACAGGAACAGCTGATGGCGAAGGTCGACGAGCTCAACAAGGACGATTCCATACACGGATTCCTGGTACAGCTGCCGTTACCGTCGCATCTGGATGAGGAGGCCGTTATCAACGCGATCGATCCCAACAAAGATGTCGACTGCTTCCATCCTAGTAACGTCGGGCGTGTCCTCATAGGGAACCCCGATTTCCTTCCCGCAACACCGGCCGGCGTGGTGCAGATACTGATCAAGGCCGGCGTGGATGTGTCCGGTAAGCACGCGGTGATAGTTGGACGCAGCAACATAGTCGGTAAGCCCATGGCTGCCATCCTGGTCCAGAAAGGGGCCGCGGCGGATGCCACGGTCACCATCGTGCATTCGCACACGAAGAACCTGCCGGAGATAACCAGGCAGGCGGATATCCTCATAGTGGCGATCGGGAAACCCCGTTTCATCACAGCCGATATGGTAAAGGATGGGGCGGTCGTCATAGACGTAGGTACCAACAGAGTAGAGGATCCCACAAGTCCCAAGGGCAGCAGGCTCGTCGGGGACGTCGATTTCGATAATGTCAAGGAAAAGGCCTCAGTCATCACGCCGGTGCCCGGAGGAGTGGGCCCCATGACGATCTGCATGCTAATGGCCAATGCTGTAAAGGCGGCCGAGAAGGCCTCAGAGGTGAAACAATGATAAGAGAATGCGAGGAGCACGGATATTTCCGTAACGAGCACTGCCCCTATTGCGGGGAAGAAGGCAAGTTCATAATGTCGGACTTCGAGGTCGAGAAGATCGGAAGAACGCTCGCAGGTATCCTGAGGCACGGGAAGTACAACCTCAAGATGGATTCGCAGGGTTTCGTTTCGACCCGCGATGTGCTCGACAAGATCAAGGACCTGAATCCGCGCATGAACTGGCTCAGGATCAGGCACCTCGAGGCACTCGTGGACACGGATCCCAAGGGCAGATACAGCATATCAGCCGGTAAGATCAGGGCCACCTACGGCCACACCATAAAATTGGACATAAGGTTGGATTGCGAGAACATCCCCGAGGAGCTCTTCTATCCTACGAACGAGGAGGAGGTCGAAGGCCTCCTCGAGAACGGTATCGTACCAGGCGACCGTTCCATGGTCCATCTCTCAAGGACATTCCAGGACGCGATACGCGCCGGACTGGTCCACACGGAGGACCCTATAATCCTGGGAATTGACACTGACATCTGCATGGATATGGGTTCGGACATCGGCAGGGCCGCACGTACCGTGTATCTGTGCAAGAACGTACCTCCGGAGGCCATCTTCGTCGCCGATCCCGACGAATACGGTTCCGAGGAGGATACCGACTAAACCATTTCCGATATTTGGTGAATAAATTGGTACAGATATTAACACCGGAACAAGTACAGGCCAGAAGCGGAAGGATGTTCTGCAAGCGCTTCCTCACCATGGTGGATGAGAAGAACGGCAAGGTCCAGTTCATAGAGACCTGCTCGTCCGTCGGTCCAGCCGAGTGGGATGCGGTCAACAGACGTCGTACGGGCGGAGTCATAAAGTCCGTTAAGCTGAAGTCGACCATGCTTATTACCGATGCAGAGATCGGTGAGTCCGAACTGAAGTTCGGTCCCGTCTCACAGCAGCTTGGGGCAATGGGGATAAAGGCCGTCAAGGTCGAAGGGGACGAGGTCCGCTCGACATGGTACGGCATGGCGGGAGCGTCATTGGGAGTGGGGGCATGCATGCCCGCATGTCCGGACGTCCTCCGTACGGAGTTCCCCGACGACTTCAAGATGGGCGGCGCTCATATTGCCCACGTGGACATCATAACTCCCAAACTGGTCCGTGTCATCATAGGTATAGACGATACGGACACCAAGGAGAAGGGAGCTACGTGGGTCGCCGGTCTGAAGCTCGCCACCCAGTGTCCCATTGGGAAGTTCATCGAACACAAGATCGTGCAGTTGAATCCGGATGCACCGAACAAGACCACCAATTGTTGCGGTACGGCAATATCGTTCGCAGTGAAGGAATCGGAGATCCCGGCATTGATAGAGTTCGCCGCGGATTTCATCCGCAAGGAGTCCTATTCGGACGACGCCATCATGACCGTCTTCCAGGGACTGGAGATACCTAAATCCCTGTCGGATTTCGGATGGGACTGCAAGAGCATCCTGTTCAAACCCGAGGATGCGATCAGGATCGCAGAGGAGAATGGCGTTCAGATAATCTCATTGAACGGTGGAATGAAAGGTGTTATCGGAGCCGTCGCAGCCATCGGCTGCTTCGATATGGGCGAGAAGGCCGCCGGCGTCCCCCAGGATTTCGAGTGATCCCATGGTTATGCCGAATCTCGTCAAGGATGCGGCATACATAGCCTATGAGTCCACACTCAAGAAGGAAGTGCTTTCAGGGGAGATTCCCCAGCACATAGCCATCATCATGGACGGTAACCGCAGATATGCGGAAGAGGTCCTCGGAGAGTCGACCATCAAAGGACACACCATGGGCAGGGAGAAGCTCAAGGAGGTCCTGGAATGGTGCATGGACCTGAAAGTGAAACATCTTACCCTCTTCGCATTCTCCACCGAGAACTTCAAGAGGGATCCGGAAGAGGTCAATTACATCATGGAACTGATGGAGAAGTCGTTCTACGAGTACGCCGATTCCGAGGAGGTCCACAAGTACCGTGTCGGTATCAAGGTCATAGGGGACAGGAACCTGTTCCCTGAATCGCTCCTGAAGGCAGTGGAATATGCAGAGGAGAAGACCAAGGATTACAACGAACTCACAGTCTACATGGCCGTCGGATACGGAGGCAGGCAGGACATAGCCAATGCAGTCCGCTGCATAGCCGCTAAGGTCAGGGACGGGGAGCTGGACCTGGACGACATAGACGAGGATCTGATATCTTCCGCCATCTCCACCAGTGACATACCCGATCCGGACCTCGTACTGAGGACATCCGGGGAGGTGAGACTGTCCAATTTCCTTCTCTGGCAGATGGCGTATTCGGAATTGTACTTCACGGACGTCTATTGGCCCGGATTCAGGTACATCGATTTCCTGAGGGCCATCAGGACATACCAGCAGCGTAAGAGGCGCTACGGAGCTTGAGTGCATGAGATCGGACATAATCTTCATGCATGCGCCCTCCGTCTATGATTTCCGCAAGAAGCCTATATTCTACGGACCTGTCAGCGATGTCATACCGTCATCGCCGGTATTCGAGATGTACCCGATAGGGTTCATGACGATATCCTCCCATCTGGAGGCAGCAGGTTTCAGGACAAGGATCGTGAACATAGCTGTCCAGATGCTTCAGAGTGAGAAGTTCGACGTGGAGAAGAGGATATCCAAGCTCAATGCGAAGGTCTTCGCCATAGATCTGCACTGGATGCCGCATGCCCACGGTGCCATCGAACTTGCTAAGATCGTGAAGAAGTACCATCCGGACGCCCTTGTGGAATTCGGAGGCCTCACATCGTCATATTTCTACAGGGAGCTGATCCAGAGGCCCGAGATCGATCTCATCATGAGGGGCGACACCACAGAGGTGCCCACTGTCAAGATGATGCAGGTCCTTGAGAAGGGCGGGGATCTCTCCGAGGTACCGAATCTGACCTGGAAGGACAAGGACGGGTATGTCCATGAGAATCCGGTGACGTATTCCTTGGAATCCTTGGATGAGGTCATGTTCGACTACGGGACCATGATCAAGTGCGTCATGCGCAACATGGACATCTCCGGAGCACTCCCTTGGTACGGTTGGGACAAGCTACCGTTGACATCGGTCTTCACCGTAAGGGGATGTTCCATCAACTGTGCGGAATGCGGAGGATCCCATTTCGCCAACGACAGGGTCGTATGCAGGAAGGCACCCGCATTCAGGAGCCCAGAGAAGCTCGCGGAGGATATGGACCTGATCCAATCCTATCTCGACACCCCAATATTCATAGTCGGGGACCTGAGGCAGCACAGCATGGATTATGCCGACAGGTTCCTCAAGGCGTGCAAGGAGCGCCGCATATCCAACCATGTCGTCATAGAGCTGTTCAACGGCGGTACGCCGGAGTACTTCAGCAAGATCGACAAGACATTCGACGGCGGATGGTCCATAGAGTTCTCCCCGGATTCCCATGATGAGTACGTCAGGCTCAACCTCGGGAAGGGATACACCAACGAGGCCATCGAGAAGACCCTGCCCGCGGCATTCGACAACGGATGCAGCAGGATGGATCTGTTCTACATGAACGGTCTTCCCTATCAGGACAGGAAATCGGCACTCTACAGTGTGGAATGTGCAGAGAGACTGTGGGGATTGGTCAAGAAGGAAGATAACCTGTTCATCTATAACGCTCCTTTCGCACCATTCGT
>JAFUHJ010000063.1 GCA_017468935.1 Candidatus Methanomethylophilaceae archaeon | reverse complement strand
GGTGCCCCGTATGTCAACTTGGATTGGCCTGGTCTCCTGTGTCTCCGACCCTGTTCCTTCGGCCTGTTCTGTACTTCCCTCGTCAGACCTCCGAGGTGCATGATCATGACGAAGGGAACAGATAAGGTACGTTATTCCGAACTTACTAGGAAGAGAAATGATAAGCGTACCAAGACCTTGCTTGCAGTCATCGCCTGTCTTGCTCTAGCTTTCGTGATCTGCGCTGCGATCCATCCTGAAACTGAGCAATTCGATGATGATGGCGAAAATATGGCCGGACCCACACTCACGTGGAAAATCGAGGGAAGCGTACTGAAATTCGAAGGATTCGGACCTATGTACAATACCTGGATACATTATGATAATCCTGAGGCCGGCCAGATAGACAATCTGCCAGGCTGGTATGGATCAAGGGCTTCCATCGAATCAATATCGCTGTCAAACAGACTGACGACCATTTCCCCATATGCCTTCTACGGACTGTCTGAGGTGGAATCATTGTTCATCCCGGCATCAGTCTCATCAGCAGATTCGACCGCATTTAGAGGAATGTCTGCATTGGCTACTATTCAGGTCGATGAAAAGAATACCAGACTGTACGTGGAAAACCAAGCTCTACTTATTTCAGAACAGGGGTTCCAGAACCTACATAAGAAAGGAAATTCCATCCAGCTCTTAAAATATCCATCGGCCAGTGAAACAACGAATTACATCCTACCTAACAGCATAACCTCACTTATGCATCGAGTTGATAACTAGGTCACAGTAACGGCAGCCCGAGCTTGTTCAATATCTCCCTCTGCTTCCTGGTGACCTCGTTCAGCCTCCATTCCCCTCCGACCTGCGTTATCCTCAGCTTCCTCATGATCTTCATCAGCTTCGGTATCCACATCTCGTCCGTGAGCTTGGCATCCTTCATCATCCTCAGCAGCGCCAGCCTCAGCCTCAGGGACAGGAAGTTGACCAGGAGTCCGCCCTCGGCGGACTTCTGCACCGATCTGCCCCTGATACCGACGAAAAGGTCCGATTGGAGCTGTGAGAAATCATACTCCACCTCGTTCCTCATCCTGTATTGGATCATCAGGTCCTTCCATGGCAGATCGGAAGTGGTCAGCACCGCGAACCTCCCGCATCCGTTCTCCTTCGCGGTTATGGCGTTGCGCTTCCTCTGGACCTTGTTCTCACCATTGCCGTCGGAGACCTCCAGGAGATTGAACATCTCAAGCTGCCTGGGCGACAGCTTCTTCGGAAGGTACGGATCATATCCGTTCTCGGAGAGGTAGGATTCCATCTCACCCAGCCGCTTGTACAGGGTTGCCATCTCCACCTGTCTGCGCGCGTCGTCCTGGAAGACGACGGCACGGATCGTGCCGTCGGGATCTAGGCTGAACTCCCCCTCCTCCAAGACGACCCTGGTCTCGTATCCGCGTACCGAACTCTCATCCAGATAGTCGGTGTTCAGCGGAGATTCTATGCCCTTCACGCTGTCCGAGATCAGCAGCTTCTGTATCTTGTTCCTCGCCGGTATGGGCACGGTGAATCCCGATTCACGGTCCATCATCAACCCTATGTTCCCCGCGCTGAAGAATCCCCTGTCCATGACCACCTCGAAAGGACCACACCCCATCCTCTTCAGGTCGCTGACGATCGTGTCCAGAGTGACGACGTCGGCCACAGAACCGGGATATGTGCGATAGCAGAATGGCAGTCCGTCGACCATCGAATGGACCATGCCCAGATTGAACTGCTTCGAACCGGTGAGGTGGGTCTTACGACCCACCTCCGAATACTCCAGACCCTCGGAGTCGGTGCCCAGGCATACTATGTCGAAGATCACGCATCCCTCCTTGGGGGACAGCTCTGAGAACAACTCCTCCCTGCTCCCGGCATCCTCGCCCATCCTTTGGAGGAACCTGCATACCTCCGACTGCTCAAAGCTCCAATCCACCCCCATGATCTCACGGAGATATGTGTCCTCCACGGTCTCCCCGATGAGATCGATGCTGCAGGGGTCCGTGACACCCAATATCGACAGTGCCAGCAGTCTGTTGCCATCCCTCTCGCCGTATATCGAACGAAGGGTCCGGCCCAGGCCGGACCCCTCAGCGATATGGCTGAGGATGTAGTAGGGGCCGTATGATGGACTGCGGACGATGGTCTGCTTCCTGGTGGGCTCTTTTTTCAGGTTGCCGTCGGCATCGCATGGCCCGAGATACCGGCGCTTCTGCCTGGACCTCTTCTTCTCCGGATCCCACTCGGCAGTGACCTCGTAGAGGTAGTATCTCATCCCGTTCTTGGTCTTCTGTGGCTGGATCACGTTGTATGTCATCGTTATCAGTAATAACGATGTTGATATAAATACCCTTTGTCCTGAAAATGCTAGCCAGACAATTTAAGATCAGAACTCGTTATCAAGGATCAGCATAGGTGAGGATACATCTGACTGTCGACTGCGGTTGTCTTCCTGATTGGGGCCACGATGTTCATCGGCGGCAGGAAAGCAAAACTCTGAATTGAAACGTTGGGGCGAAAGCCCCAACTTAACTTAAATCTGGTTTTTTAAGATCAGCTCATCGCCGAGTAGCCCATCTCGAAGGCCTTGGCGTTGAGGTCCTTGAACTTCTCCGGGACCTGGTCCATAAGGCTCTTTATAAGGACATCCTTTGGGATGGGGAATCCCTTCATGGCTGCGACAGCACCGATCATCACCGCATTGGCGGCGACTGCCTTACCGGCCTCGATTGCGATCTTGGTCGCATCGATGGTGAAAAGGTTCTTGTTCTGCTTCAGGACGGCGTCCTTGAGGTCATCTATGTCAGGATATTCCTCGAAACCTGCGGCCACCATCGAAGGCAGCACGGGATCCAGATTCATGAGGATGACCGAATCCTTGTTACCGAGAGGAAGATTCCTGCATGTCTCCGCGGGCTCGAATCCCATGATTAGGTTGGCCGATCCGACGGCTTCCAGAGGACTGATGACGTCGTCTCCGAAACGCAGGGTGGACAGAACGCTTCCTCCCCTCTGGGCCATTCCGTGGACCTCGCTCATTGCGACCTTGTATCCCATCTCCATGGCAGCGTTTCCGAGCACCATGGACGCCAGGAGGACTCCCTGTCCTCCGACTCCGACTATCTGGACGGTGTACTTCATTGTTTCACCTCGATGGCCCCGGTAGGACATACGTTGGCGCACATTCCGCACCCGATGCACTGAGTGGGGTCGGTGGATATCTCACCGTTCTTGCCCTTGAACAACGCCGGACACGCGATGGTCCTTACACAGTTGTAGCACTTGATGCACTTGTCCTGATGGACCTCGACGGGTCTGATGACCAGTTGCTTCTGCTTCTTGAGCTCCAGGGGGCAGGGGCACTTGGAGATGACGACTGCCACTCCGTCGAAATCGAGAGCATCCTTCATCACTTTGGTTGCTGCCTTGACGTCGTACGGGTTGATCTCCTGCACGAATTTGACGCCCACACCCTCGACCAACTTCTTGATGTCGATCGCATCTGTGGATATACCTCCGAAGTCCCTTCCGGTACCGGGGTTGGGCTGATGTCCAGTCATGGCGGTCGTACGATTGTCAAGGACGACGATGACCACCTTGTGGTTGTTGAACAAGGCGTTGATCATTGGCGGGATTCCCGCGTGGAAGAACGTGGAATCACCCATGAATGCTATGGCCTTCTGATCTGTGGACTGAGCGAATCCTCCAGCAGCACCTGCACCTCCTCCCATACAGATGATGAAGTCGGCTGCCTTGAACGGAGGCTGTACTCCGAGTGTGTAGCATCCGATATCCGAACAGTAGATGACATCGGATGTTCCTGCTGCCTTCTTGGCGGCAGCGAACATTCCCCTATGGGGACATCCGGCACAGAGTGTCGGAGGTCTGTTGGGAAGGACGACATCGACCTTGTCCATAGGCCTGCTGAACTCCTGGATCTCCGCAAGCGACTTGATGCCGTTGAGCGTATCCGGTGAGAACTCCCACTGTCTGGGAAGGTGTCCCGTCCTCTTTCCGTATACGGGTACGTTCAGTGAGTTCTGTGCACAGATCCTGAGGACCTGATCCTCCACGAATGGCTCAAGCTCCTCTACGACGATTATGGCCTTCTTTCCCTTGATGAAATCTGCGATCTTCTTCTCCGGAAGAGGGTTGGTGAATCCAAGCTTGAGGATCGATACGCCCTTCACGAACTCACGCACATAGGTGTATGAGACGCCTGATGTGATGATTCCGATATCCCCGGAACCCTCGACGAAGTTAAGCTTTGATTCCTCGGACATCTCCTGGGCCTTCTTGTAAAGGTCCAGGAGTCTGACCCTGTTCTGTTTAGCATATGCGGGGATGTTGACGAATCTGACCACATCTTTATCGAAGTGCCCTATGGTCTTGGCCTTCGACTTCTCACCGAACTCGACGACACCGCGGGCATGGTTGACCCTTGTGGTTGTCCTGAATATCAGGGGGAGGGTGAGCTCCTCGGAGACCCTGTACGCCTCCTTGACCATGTCCTTGGCCTCCTGGGGTGTGGAGGGTTCCATCATGGGCAAGAGGGCGAGCGTTGAATAGTAACGGTTATCCTGTTCGTTCTGCGAGCTGTGGCAGGAGGGATCGTCCGCGGACATGATGAGCATACCGCCCCTGACCCCTGCATAGGCGAGGGTCATCATGGGATCCGCGGCCACGTTGAGACCTACGTGCTTCATGAAAACGAACGATCTGACGCCGGACGAGGCCGCTGCTGCGGATACCTCCATAGCTACCTTCTCGTTGGTCGAGAACTCGAAATACAATCCTGCATCCTCGGAGATCTTCTCCAGTATGTTTCCTACTTCAGATGAGGGGGTTCCAGGATATGTGGAGGCGAAACCAGTT
>JAFUHJ010000062.1 GCA_017468935.1 Candidatus Methanomethylophilaceae archaeon | reverse complement strand
GCCTTCCAGTAACGTCCTTCTACAGTCTTGCTCAGGGTTACAAGGATCGTTCCTGCAGAGCTGTCGTATTCTACGTCATAACTCTCATCCTCCGTAGCATCTGATATCTCCATGGGGATGGCTGTCAGGGTGATCGATAGTATTGCTATGATGGATAGGATCCTTTGCGGGACCAGAGTGGACATTCTACTCCTCTGTATCCCATAATGACTTGCATGTATAATTTATCAGTTAGAAAAGGGGAAGGAAAGTCCCTTTCGGGACTTTGTTTATCTTCACGGTCTTCTGTATAGCAATACTATAATTCCGAGTAATGCGGCTGCGACACCTGCGGCCGCTATAGCAACGATCGCTGTTTCCTCTTCGCTGTTGTCAGTATAGGTCGTCTGTTGCTGTGCCACTCTCTGTTTGAGCATGTGCAGGTAGTACCAATTATCCTCATTGTCATCGACCGACGGGTTGTAGATCAATGTGGCAGGGGCATGAGTGGTCCAGTGTACTGATATCAATATAACTGGCGAACTCGGGTTACAACTTTATCCGATACCGATAATCCTTGGGTGATGATCCATTGCATCAGGCCGTTCATAGGGGCCGATTCCAACATGTATCTCCTTACGGGGGACACCAACATCCTGATCGATACCGGGACAGGCGTCGCACAGGGACAGCTTGTCGACGCTATCCAATCGGTGATAGGTCCCGACGGGAAGCTTGATAAGATCCTGCTGACGCACTGCCACTTCGATCACATAGGTGGGGCCCCATACCTGGAATCTGCCTTCGGATGCAGCGTATACGCAGGATACGGGGATGCGGTCGCCATACGCAACGGGGATCACAACTACACACTGTCCCACCACTTCGGTGTCGACATCCCTCCGATACCAGTCGAGGATCTTCGCGATGGAGATATCATAGACAACGGCGAGCACAGGCTGCGTGTCATCGAGACTCCGGGCCATACAATGGGTGGAGTATGTTTCTACGACGAGATCTCATCCTCGCTCTTCTCCGGCGACACCGTGTTCGCCGACGGATACGGCCGTACCGATTTCAACGGGGGTTCTTTGGAATCCCTAAGAAAGTCTATAAGAAGGCTCAGCATTATGCGCATAGAGGGGTTGTACCCCGGACACGGTCGTCCCGTATCTGACGGTTCCGAATCGATCCGCAGAGCACTGGATATGGTAGGTGGATGAATGAAAGTAATCAAGTGTGACTATTCGAACGGTTTTGGAGTACAATGTGAAGATGCCGTCAGGGCGGCCGCCGAGGACATAAAGGCGGGGAAGCTCATAGTCTACCCGACAGAGACCGTGTACGGTATCGGTGCGGACATCTACAACGAGGCCGCGGTGAAGAACCTTTATCTGGTCAAGAACAGGCCATTCGACATGCCTCTGTCCGTCGCGGTATCCGACATCTCCATGCTGGAGAAGGTCGCCGTTCTCAACGAGAACGCTCAGAAGCTCGTGAAGGCCTTCATGCCCGGACCATTGACGATCATAGTACAGAAACAGCCCAGCGTACCAGATATAGTGACCTCCTCATCGCAGAAGGTCGGGATACGTATCCCGGACAACAGGTTCGCATTGGAGCTGATCAAGCACACCGGACCGATCATCACGACCTCGGCCAATCTCCACTCCCATCCCGATGCGATCAGTGTCGAGGCAGCGATAGAGGATTTCGGGGACGCGGTCGACACGTACATCGATTCCGGTGCATGTAACCTGGGCAAGCCGTCCACCATCGTATGGCTGATGGACGACCAGGTGGAGATCATCCGTCAGGGAGCGATCTCAGAGAAACAGATCATGGAAGTCTTAGAATGCTGACAAGTGAAGAATTGGAGAAGCTGCGCAAGGCAGGGAGGGTCTCGGGAGAGGCCAGGGAACTCGGTATGTCCATGTGCGAGCCCGGAGTGAAGCTCTACGATGTCGCACAGGAGGTCGAGGGATACATCCGCAAGCACGGATGCAAGCTGGCGTTCCCCTGTAACATCAGCAGGAACGAGATAGCTGCACATGCCACCCCAAGCTGCAACGATAAGACCGTCTTCGAGGTCGGTGACATCGTCAAGATCGACTGCGGAGGTATCCTCGACGGATTCATCGGCGATACCGCCGGTACAGTCGAAGTGGGTTCCCGCAGCTATCCGGAACTCGTGGAGATCAGCAAGACTGCGAGGAACACCGTAGCGGAGTTCATCGGTGATGGGGTCCCGCTAAGCGAGATAGGAAGCGCCGTTGAGAGGACCATAAGAGGAGCGGGATTCGCGCCCATCGTGAACCTCTGCGGACACCAGATCGCAAGGAACCAGCTCCATGCGGGATTCTCCGTTCCCAACTACGACAACGGGGACGACACCAAGATCCAGTCCGGGATGACTGTAGCGATCGAACCCTTCGCCACCAACGGAAAGGGACAGATCAAGAACGGCAGGCCCGGTAACATCGTCCGTATCATCAGGGAGAGGCCCTTGGCCGACCCGAAGGACCATGAGTTCTTCGAGTACATCCAGGAGGAGTTCTTACAGCAGCCCTTCTGTGCCAGGAGATGCGAGTTCCCCGATGCGGAGAAGCGCGTGAGGAGTCTTATCCGTCACGGTGTATTGTCCTGCGATGCGGAACTGGTAGAGGTATCTGGAGGACTTGTTTCTCAGCACGAATATACCTTC
>JAFUHJ010000061.1 GCA_017468935.1 Candidatus Methanomethylophilaceae archaeon | reverse complement strand
GGATCTGTCCCTCTCGCCGTCGTCGCTGACCATGGCCTGCCTCAGGGTTATACCGGAATTGTAGAGAACGGTTGTGACATCCGCTATTATACCGGGGACCCTCGCATCGGTCGGTATGATGACGATGGCTGAACAATTGATCTCGTCCGCGAGATCCACCATCGACAGCATCGGCTTCAGCTTCGAGAATATGCGGTCGAGCTCCGGCATCGATGAGATATGCTCCAGGGTGGTCCTCACGACCCTCCTATCCACCTCGCACGCACGGGCGATACCTGCGTCCGTCTGAACGATATCGCCGCAATAGGCGACACCGTCCTGGACCCTTATCCCGTACTCGAGGAGTTTCCTCGCGACCTTGCGCTGTGACGGATATCTCTTGAGAATGGCGGTTAACTGGTCCATGCCCGTGTAACGACTAACAGGGATATAAACGATGATGTTTTGGATGCATCAGGATAACTTTGATGCGCCTGATGAACATAAGGGTACAATGGGTGGGCATTCGAGATCACCCTCGCATTCAACCGACAATCAGAGCAGAAGCCAGAACAATACGGCTGTCAGGACGAATCCGAGGACGGCACCCATGACGAGCTGCAACGGAGTGTGCTTCTTCAGCACATATCTGCTCCACGCGATCGGCGGGAACAGCAGGAAGTATACCAATCCGTAAGGCCAGAATGCTACGGACAATCCCAGTGATGGACCTATAACTCCGCATGCATGTATGCTGATCTTCCAGTGACGGGTGATGATCATTATCACCGCGGTGACCACCGCGTAGCATATCATCAGCACCACGGCCAGCCAGGGTGCGTTCAGAAGGTACAGGAGAATCACACCTATGGTGTATCCCAGAACACCGGATGCCAATGGGATCGCCCTGTCGTCCTTGTTCTCCACATCCATCCTGTCGCTGTTGCCGTACCTCCATGAGAAGTACATGATGATGACTACAGGCACCACCACCGCTGCCAGAACTGCTACCGCAGAGCAGATGATTCCCTGTACGATGTCATCGGACATCGCTAAACAAATCGCCACGAACGGTATGATGGAAAGGAAAGGCGGCTGACCCACCAGGGATATTATCTTCGCTATTCTCTCCGTCCTGGGAGAAATCGTCCCTTCGAACTTGTGCGTCGGATCATGCATCTTCCTCATCTCTCACATACTGTAGTATCCTCTTGGTCTGCTCGCGTGTCTGCTCCGGGGTACCGGAGTTGTTTATAGTGATCCACGATTCCGTGATGAGATGCATCCTGTGACGAGTCTTCTCCAGCTTCTCCTCGGTCTCGAACGTCTCCAGCTCCTCGCCCCTCTCGTAGATCCTCTGCAATGCGATCTTCGGTTCCACATCGACGTAGATCTTCACGTCCGGGATCGGTAAGAAGAACTCTATGATCTTGTATATAGGCTTGCACAGACACTCCGGCATGTACGCTGCCGCGAGGCTGTACCTTACGAATATGATGTCGTCGTACTCCTTTCCGTGCTTCCTCTTCACCCTGAGGGAATGCAATACGTCCAGGATGTAGAACAGGGTGGAGATCAGTACCGCTCCTTTACCGTCCTTCAGAAGGTATCTCGCAGCCGTCCTCCCGAACGTGGTGTCCTGGTTCGGATGGGTGATCTCTAGCACCTTCCTTCCCTCCTGCTCCAGCTGCTCATGGATGAAATCCGACGATGTGGTCTTACCCGAACCGTCCATTCCGTCCACAGCGTACCACGTCATCTTCCATCACAGCCCCAGGAGGATCATCACGGCTGTCACCGCCATGCTGTTCACAAGGTTGTCCACCCAGCCAGGGGACACCATCTCTGTTATTGACACTACCAGACCAGCGATCACGCAGCATGCCCATGTTGGGATGCATGCGGAAAGCACTATGCCTGTGTTGTCCGGAAGGGGCATCGCACCCAGGAACGCTATCAGGACCAACGACACTATCGTTGTTGCAAGGAACACCGCCAGCGTACCTTCGACCGACTTCCCCTTGACGATGCTGTGCCTTCCGAACCTCTTCCCTATGATGCTCCCGAACCCGTCTCCCCAGGTCATCGCGACGATACCTATGGATGCCGCAGTCCAGTGCTCATTGAAACACACTGCCACGAGGATCACTATGCTGACCACGTACAGGAACAGTCCCTGCTTATGGCCTTTGTTCTTCGATATGTCCCCTAAGGTGGAATTGGATATCACATTGTCCTTCAGCATGGCGAAGAACAGTATAATCGCGAACGG
>JAFUHJ010000060.1 GCA_017468935.1 Candidatus Methanomethylophilaceae archaeon | reverse complement strand
TTGATGAATGTTTTCATAATCTCATGTTTTATCGACACCGATCCTCGGACATTTATCCGATATGGAAGGCAAAGATTCCGATATCTCAGGCTGTTCTGGAAGGGTGATTCGGAATTATTTGGTTAAGTCCGAATCGACTGACACGTCCAGCAGTCCGACCTAATAATTAATAAATAGATGGCAGTTTCTTCAAGTAGTAGTTTATCCCGTCTGACGGGACTAAAAACGGAGTGGAAAAACATGGCACTAGAAATCTGGTCAGTCGAGTTCTTGAGTCTCGTCATACTGGCATTCGGCATTGTCATGCTTCTCGCTGGAGCCCTCGCTGCTGGTTTCGGACACGGCAAGGCCAGAGGATACGGCGGACTGATGTGCGTCATCGGAGTCGTCCTTATTGGTATCCTCATCTGGCTCTGTGGCTACAGTGACATATCGGCCTTCAACGATGTTTCGTTGTGGGACGTGTTCATGGACGGAATCATCAACTTGCTTGGTATCCTCGTCGGAGCATTGATCGCTGTCGGTATCTTCCTCGTGGTTGTTCTCAAGAGCTGATCGCGGGAAATATCAAAAACATCTTTCCTTAACCCCTTTCCTTTTCAACAAACATTGTGAGAATGCCTGCGGGATATACCCTGTGTTTGGTACATTGTACTGGTATGAGAATAATTGAGGCGGATGCAGAGAGCGAGAGTACCCTCAATAGGTTTCCCGGGTGATGTCGATGGAGCCCGGTCAGCACATCTGCCATTGCTTCAGGTTGAACGTGCAGCACTGGACCTTGGAGGATATGATGACGCCGTCCTTCCAAAGGCGTAACAATGTCGGTTTGACCGAAGCGACATATTCAAGGTACTTCGCATTGTCCTTGAATTCCTCGGGACGGAGCTTCTTGATGATCGAACGGGTGCAGATCATCGGATTGTCGCGTATGACATCGAGCAGTTCTTTCTCCGTAATCGGTTCCATGATGGAAAGAGCCCTTTAAGGATTAAAAAAAGGTAGTAGAAAGAAGGGTTTGGGGTTGGCAGAGAGGATCATCAGTTGCCCTGACTGATCATCTCGAGCTGGCTCATGACCTGATAGATCAACGTCCTTCCGTGCATGGGGATGTTGGGGTCGTTTGCCAGGTCGTCAAGGATGACGATAGCACCGGTAGCGCGGACATCCATGGGTTCCTTCGTGTCGAGGAGCCTGGTCTTTGCGTCAGTTGCACCCTTCCTGATGTTTCTGGGGATGGATGTGTCTTCTGCGAGCATGTCGAGAACATCTGTTATCTGTTTGACCTTGTCTGCCATGTTAACCACCGTTAGAATCAGAATGACTCGAACTCTTCCTGCATGTCCTGGACCATCTGGTCGAGGACCTCTTCGAAGTTCATCGATTTGTATTCTCTGACGCCGCCGAGATCGCTCTGGATCCTTACGACAAAATCATTGTTCTCTTTCACAAGTTCTACGTTGCACAGAATCTCTTCCATTGCCATTACCCCCGTAGGATTAATGGTGGCGTAAAAATATTACATATATATCATTGGCGGTCGGAACTTAGGTTCGCAGAAGGGTGATGATTATAACCCTCCGGGTAACGACATTCGATCGTCTGGAACATTGTGTTCCAATGTCCCGGATAGGTCATAGTTTTCGTTCCCGGCCTTAATGGGCGGGGAACCTTACGGATAGTTCCTTCCAAACCTCCATCGGATCATCAGTATCGCATCATAAGTCATGTTGTCCCGAGGACGATCCCAGGTATCCCGAACCGCGTCCCACGTCGATGTTCTCGTCGGCATGGTAGATGATATAGGGTCTCTCATCCACTGTGATGATCTCGGTATCCATATCGTAGACGTTCTTGATGTTCTCCTTCGTTATGACCTCTTCCGACGTTCCGTCGGCACCGATCACCCCTTTCGACAGGAGGATCAGACGGTCGGCGAACCTGGAGGCTATGTTGAGGTCGTGACAGATGACCAGGATGATTATCCCCTTCTCTCTCGCTATGTCCCTGAGCAGCTTCATCACGTAGTATTGGTGATACACGTCCAGGTTGGAGGTGGGCTCGTCGAGCATCAGGATCTGAGGCTCCTGAGCGAGGCCTCTGGCGATCATCACCTTCTGGTGCTGACCGGCGGACAGCTCGTTAAAGTTCCTCATAGCCAGATCGGTGATCCCCATCATCTTCAGACAGGATGTGGCGACCTGTATGTCCTCCTTGGTTGTGACGAATCCGGACACAGGATACCTTCCCATCAGTACGGTGTCCAGGACGGACATGGCGAACGTCTCGTTCGACTGCTGCGGAACGTATGCGATGATCTTCGCGATGTCCTTGTAATCCATGTCCATGACATCGGTCCCGTCGATGAGCACACGCCCCTCCGTCGGTTCGAGGATCTTGTTTATGGTGTACATAAAGGTGGATTTCCCGACTCCGTTGGGTCCGAGGATCGCCACCAATCCTGGTTCGCTGATATCTAGGTCGATATCCTTCCATACGCGGATGTCCCCGTAGGAGACTCCCAATCCCTCCGCTCTTATCGACATCACCATCTCACCACACCTCCTTCTGCTGTGCGATCAGGATGATCATAAAGATCGGCCCTCCGATCATCGCGGTTATGATTCCGATCTGCAGGGTCGCACCCACGATAAGGAATCCAACTATGTCGCAGATTAGCATCATACAGGCTCCGAGGAGTGCAGCCGAAGGGATGAGGATACGGTTGTCCGATCCGACGAATATGCGTGCAATGTGGGGGGACACCAATCCTATGAATCCTATGACCCCGGTGAAACTGACGATGCCTGCGGCGACCAGGGATATGATGAGAAGACAGATGATGCGGACCCTGTCCACGTTTATCCCAAGTGATTTGGCATAAGCGTCACCAGAGTTGAGGGCGTTGAGCGTCCTTGTCATGAGGAAGAGTGCGAAGAATCCCAGTATGGAGACGACTGCCAGGATGGGTATCTGTTCCCAAGTGGTCATCCCGATGCTTCCCACTGTCCAGGTGTACACGCTAGCGGCGGAGTTCGGATCCGCCCTCAGCATCATATATGACTGGAACGCGTTGAAGATGTACATGATGGCGATTCCGACGAGGATCATCATCGCCGGGGAAGGTTTCTTCCAGCGGGAAAGTGCAACTATGAACAATGCTGGCACCAATGCGAAGATGAACGCGTTCAATACGCGTCCGTAGTATCCGCCCACGATGTAGATCCCCAATGTCATCGCTAGGGTGGCCCCGAATAGGGCACCCGATGAGATACCAGTGGTGTAAGGGTCTGCAAGGGGGTTCTTCAGCATGCTCTGCATAGCCGCTCCCGCGATCGCCAGGCCGATACCCACAAGGATGGCGGTAAGGACACGGGGCATACGCTGCTGTATGACCACATTGTCCGCCTGGGTATCCACTATGTTGTCGGTTATATGATTCCAGATGGTCGAGTATACCTCGAGGAAGTCGATCTTGTATTCCCCCAGCGTGATCTTGTATCCCATGAGGACCACGAAGAGCAGCACGAATGCGCTCAGGAATATCATCTTCGAACGTCTGGACGCCTGATATTCCCTCAGGACGAACTCCTCCTCGGTCTCGCCTTCCGCCATTTCCAAGGTCTTGTTGAGGCTGGCGCGCACCTTCAGTTCTGCCAGAAGCTTACCTAGTTTCATGCGAACACCTCGCTCTGGATCAATGCACCGCGGAGTTCCATCGTACCGGAGACGATCGTGAATGATTCGACCAGACAGTTGTCCGATACCGTTATGGTGATCAGAACTCCGTCATCGGTCGTCTGATAGGTCCTCGTGTTCCCGGGACCGTCAGATATGTGAGTGTAATTGAACGGCTTCTCGTCGCTGTCGAATATCAGGAAGAAAGAATGCTCCCGATCGCCGTCCTCGGTTTCCATGATTGTTTTGAAATCGTAATTGTAGAAGGCCCCGTTCTCCCTCACGGGTGTGCAGGTGGCCGTTCCTGAGACATCATCGTCACCGTATGTACCGGTGACGTCATAGATGTCCCGATGGGAATGGGGATCCGGATTCATCGATCCCATCAAATCCGATGTAGCATAGAGCATGATCGATCCCAGCAGGAGTGCCAGTACGATCATTACTGCCGAAAAGTTCCCTATTTTCATCCGGATCCCTCTTTGTTTCAGTCTATGTGTCCGCTCTCGAGTCCGTAGAGGATGTTCCTCTCGTCGTCCTCTCCGCAGTACAGGAGGTTCATACCCATTGTGCCCTCCTTTCCGCCGTGGTCCTCTCCATAGAAGCTCCAGGAGCCGTCGATACCGATGTATTCGCAGTATCCGTCCACATAGTATGCAAGAATGTCCTGTGCCTCGGACTGTGTGTCCACTCCGAAGTATGCGAGGAACTCCTCGTTGTACAGGTAGTAGCAGAGGATCAGCTCGTTGAGCACAGAGGAGACACCTGAACTGAACGAGTATCCGGTCACGCACATGTTGAGGTTCGGCATGTCCTTGGTACCGATCCTCTCTGACCAGGTCTTGTAGATGTTCTTCATGTATGCGATGGACGACTGTGCATCGTCGGTGGATCCCTTGGTGACCTGGAACGGTGTACCGATCATGTTGAACAGGTTGATGAGGTGGTACTGCTGGTACATAGCCAGTATACCTTCCTCGTCGATGGTGTCACCATGGCCTCCGCCCTCTCCCTTGAGGTAGGGTGTCGCAGAATCGTACGGGTCGAGAGCATCGATGGTCGCATACTCTCCGGTGTATTTTCCGAGAAGACTGAGCTCGTCCATGTATCCGTAGACTGCCGCGGCTCCCACGTTGCCAGCGGCCTTCTTGCTGGAAGGGACGGTCTTGACGATGATCTGGACGATCTTTTGGAGTCCTGTGTAGTCCTCGTAGTAGTCGAGGGCGCCGTCGTACATCTTGAGGAGGTATCCTGCCGTCATGAGACCGTAGAGCACTCCACCGTACTCCCAAGATGCGATACGTACGACCTGAACATTGGTGTTCTCGAAGACCTTTTCCATGGTCGGTCCGTAGCTTTTCTCTGTTCCGCAGACGACCGTCACACCGTTGTATTTCTTTGCAGCATTGGTTATCTGTTCGGTGCTGGGTTCGTTACAGCTTCCCACATCGATGAGGTTATCGAAATCCAATGTGGTGGCATATTCTGCGTGGTACTTTCCGGTCGTGATCCTGTTGTCGGTACCGACGACCAGATCCTTGCCGCCCATTGCGAGGACGGTGTCGAGCGGAGGCGCGATGAGCGTGATGACCTTGTTGTTACCGGTCATATCATAAGAGGCGATCTTGTAATCGACGTTGACGTAGTAGACGTTCTTGACAGCACTCCAGTTCCCGGAGGACTGGGCCGCGATCATGGCGTTCACCTTGGCGACGTCCTTCTCGTCGATGACCTTGTCGTTGTTCGCGTCGTACATGTAGTAATCCTTGTACTTGTAACCGGACGACTCGGCTGTCTTGTCGTCTATGAACTTTTGGATCTTCTTCACGTCGTCGGAGTCGATATCGTTGTCGAGATCGGCATTTCCGAGGACGGTCAGATAGGTGTCCGGATATCCATCTAAGCCCTCTTCCCCACCGTTGTTGTTGAGGATTACGAAGGCAGCGACCGCTACGATGGCGACTATTGCCACCACTCCCACGATGCTAATCGTTTTATTATCCATGTGTATCCCTTGGCTCGTTGAGTATTACGAATTTTAAATTCGTGTTACTAAACGCTGGATGCCAAGTACAGTATTAATAATTTGAGATTCGTATGCGCTATTTGCATACTAGTTACAAAAATGTAACACCATGATCGATACCAGTGATGCTCCGTCCTTCTGTATTATAGATAAGAAAGAGATGGTAAGAACTGCCCACAAAAATGGGAAAGGTTTATAATGGACCCTTTAATAGAGGGTTCTGTTCTGTGTTGTTATCGCTTCAGCGAAAGCAAGCATGGAAAAATCGGTCATGGACCGATGGAGAACGATTCAAATGACAGATGCAGAAGAGTCAACGTACGAAGAGCTTCAGGACGAGTTCGAGTCAAAGGCACGCGGATTCGGAAAGGGAAAGTACGGAAGGATCATGAAGATGGCGCGCACGCCCAGTAAGGACGAATACAAGAAGACGGTGTACATCACCGCCATCGGTATCATCCTCATCGGAGCCGTCGGATTCGCCATCTGGTGGCTTATGACTATCCTGCCGGGATACTTCTGAAGGAGGCTGGAAACTTATGATGTTGACTGGTGACAACAATCTTAAGAAGGTTGCAGCCAGCGGTATCGTCAACTGGACATTCCAGCTCAATTCGGGTGCCGATAAAGCGAAACTCTCGTTCTCAGTCGTAGCTGGACCCGATGCGGAGAATGCACCCGAGTGGACGGTCAGTCTTCTGGACGCCACCGAGGGAGAGATCTGGACCAACGATACGAGCAGGACAGAGATCACTGTCCCCCTTCCGGGCAAGAACGCAAAGGAGCTCAAGCTCCAGGTCATATGCCCCAACGGAGCAAGGTACGGCGACTCCGTTACAACAACCATCACCGCGGATGCAGACGACGGAGTCGCATCCATGGTTTTCGAGGCCGTAGCACAACAGTCCATAATGGTCCTTAAGACCCAGATCGACCAGGAGAAGACCGTCGCGAACGAGTTGGCATCCAAGGCGAACAAGGGTACCGACAAGGACATATATGCGATCCTGAGTCCCGCCGGACTCAGAGGATACGTGTTCGTGGAAGGCATGAACACCGATCGTGTCCGCGAGAAGTCCAAGGACATCAAAAAGGCCAGGAACTTCATCGAGGGAGAGGCGGATATCAGCGAGATTAGCCCCTATCTCACACCCGTATCCGCAGTCGTGGGAATCGTCGAGGGAGACTTAGTCGAACTCATCAACGGTCCCTTCAAGGGTGAGAAAGCAAGGGTGCAGCAGATCGATCAGGCCAAGGAGGAGATCACAGTCGAGCTCACCGAGGCCATGGTCCCCATTCCTGTCACTGTCAAAGGAGACAGTGTCAGGTTAGTCGACATAAAGGAGAAATGAGCAATGGTAGATACTGTTGAGGCATTGGTGGATGGAGGACGCGCTTCCGCAGGTCCACCGCTCGGTCCCGCACTGGGTCCGAAAGGAGTGAACATCGGTCAGGTCATCGCTAAGATCAACGAGAAGACCAAGGCATTCGACGGAATGAAGGTTCCCGTCAAGATCCTGATCAACGACGATAAGACATTCGACATCAAGGTCGGAACACCTCCCGTGTCCGCACTGATCAAGGGCGAACTCGGAGTAGAGTCCGGAGCCCACAACGCCAGGACCGAGAAGGTCGGAAACCTGACCCTCGACCAGGCAAAGAAGATCGCCGAGATGAAGGGAGACGACCTCCTCGGAGCAACACTGAAGGCAAAGGTCCTGGAAGTAGCAGGTGCCTGTGTCGCTATCGGTGTCACGATCGATGGAAAGGGACCCAAGGACTTCACCAAGGCCGTCAAGGCCGGTGAGTACGACTCCCAGTTCTGAATAAACAATTCAAGGGGGGAGACCCCCTTAACAAATTTTGGATACTATCTTCTATTGCCCCAATTCCGCATATTGATCCGAAGGTTTGTCTCTGATGCGCTACGGTTCATGCAAGGATATCACGTAAAGGCTGGGGGTATCGGAGAGGACGATAAGGCGTGCGCTGGCTATGTTGAAGGACAAAGGGGCGATCAGAAGAGAAGGGTCCGACAAGAACGGCAGATGGATAATAGTCCGCTGAGGCATGTCCGTGTAAATGTCCTAGTAAATGTCCGTGTAAATCAGAAGGTCGAGTCCAATGGCCGCTCATACATCCTATCCGCTGCCGAACATCATGGTGTTTTGGAATCAGAATCGATATAAACCGCTCTTGCTATCGGAATTATGTTAAGGAAAGAGGAGCGTAATCGTTCCTCTGTCGTCATTCCATTTTTGATAATATATACCTTTATATACTGCTTGAAAATACGGTCGATTACTTGTAGGAGAGTCGCAAGGCTCGCAAGCACTACAGGAGGAATTGTATTGGCAGAAAAACCAACCGTAATGGCCGTGCAGAAAGCACTCGAGAGTGCAAAGAAGCGCAACTTTACTGAGACGGTTGAGTTGGCCATCAATCTCACAGATGTCGATCTGACCATCCCCAAGAACCGTATCCAGGAGGATATTATTCTCCCGAACGGAAGGGGAAAGTCAGTGAAGATCTGCGTTATTGGTGGTGGCGAACTAGCCTTGAAAGCCAAGGACGTGGCCGATCTCGTGATCACCCCCGAGGAACTCGGAGCGATCGCAGACGACAAGAAGCAGGCAAAGAAGATCGCGAACAGTACCACATACTTCATCGCAGAAGCACCTCTGATGGCTCAGGTCGGTAAGAGGCTGGGTACCGTTTTGGGACCTCGCGGAAAGATGCCGAAACCAATCGCGCCGGGAGCAGATCCCGCCCCGATGATCGACGGTCTCCGCAAGTCTGTGTCCATCAGAACGAAAGACAGAAAGACATTCCACGCACCCGTTGGATCCGCCGACATGGATGCAGAGGCAATCGCCGACAACATCGACCTTGTCCTCAAGCGTGTAGAGGCCCACCTCGAAAAGGGAAGGCACAACATCGCATCCGCATATGTCAAGACCACAATGGGTCCCTCGGAGAAGATTCTGTAAGGAGGTATGAAGGATGGCACACGTCGCAACTTGGAAGAAGGACCTGGTGAGTGAGCTGGTACAGGATATGCGCGAGGCTCCCGTCGTCGCAGTCGTCGACATGGAGAACATCCCCGGACAGCAGATCCAGTCCATGAGGGCAGGACTCAGGGCCCACGCCAAGCTCAAGATGACCAAGAACAAACTCATGCTCTTGGCCCTCGATGAGGTTGCCGCGGACAAACCCGGAATCGAAGCACTCAAGGACTCAATCGATGGACAGTGTGCGATCGTCACAACTGACATGGATCCCTTCAAACTGTTCGCACAGTTGAAGAAGACAATGTCTCCCGCTCCCGCTAAACCGGGACAGATCGCACCCTTCGACATCGTTGTACCCAAGGGACCGACACCTTTCGGACCCGGACCCATCATCGGTGAACTTCAGAAGATAGGCCTCCCCGCAGCTATCGAGGGAGGAAAGATAGGAATCAAGAAGGACACGACGCTCGTGAAGGAGGGTGAACCCATCCCCGCGAACGTAGCAGCAATGCTGCCCAAGCTCGAGATCCTTCCGATGATCGTGGGACTGGACCTCAGGGCCGCCTACGAGGACGGAACGGTCTACCACAAGGACGTCTTGGACATTCCCGAAGATTACTACGCTAACATGTTCGCTACGGCAGCACACAACGCCCTGGCACTCGGTGTGGAGATCGCGTACCCCGCAAAGGAGACGCTCCCGCTGTTGATTGCAAAGGCGTACAGAGAGACTGTTGCAGTCTCTGTTGAAGCCGCGATACCCAACGAAGGAAGTATCAAGACACTCATCGCAAAGGCAGACGCACAGATGTTGTCCGTTGCATCCGCAGCAGGATACCAGAGCGATTCTGTCTCCGCTAGGGCAGGAGCAGTAGCCGCCGCAGCACCCGTTGCAGCAGCCGCAGCAGCGCCCGCAGCCGAGAGTGTGAAAGAGGATGAACCCGAGGAAGTAAGCGAGGAGGATGCAGCAGCAGGCCTCTCGGCACTCTTCGGATGAAATTAAAGGAGTTGAATTAAATGGAGTATATCTACAGCGCAATGGTGCTCTACTCTGCTGGCAAAGACATCACCGAGGACGCAGTCAAGGCAGTTCTCACAGCCGCCGGAGTCGACGCTGACGCAGCAAAGATCAAAGCATTGGTTGCATCTCTCGAGGGAGTCAACATCGCAGATGCTATCGCGAACGCCGCAGTCGCAGCGCCCGCAGCAGCACCCGCAGCTGGAGCCGCCCCCGCAGCCGCAGACGCACCCGCAAAGGCCGAGGAACCCGAGGTCGAGCAGGTCAGCGAAGAGGATGCAGCAGCAGGTCTCTCTGCACTCTTCGGATGAACGTCAGTTGATCTTTAGAGTCAATACAAACCACTTACCACACCTTTGTGGTCTTTTCTTCGTAACTATTCGGAACCCCTCCTCTAACCTCATTTGTTCAGTGTTGTTGGTAAGGTCTTGAACCCGGGCTTAAATGTAAAGAGCTTAGGATATCGGCATAGGAGTGACTTCTATAGTACGATTCCAATCCAATTGCGTTGTTGGGCAAGAACCGAAAATGGAAAAATGGGGCCTGGGCCCCTGGTTAGTCTTTCAATTCCTGAACTTAAGGAATGCTGCAATGAGAAGAACGCCTATTACGACGACAGCAACGACTATAATGATGACATTGTCGCTGTCTCCGGAGTAGAACTCGTTCATAGCGCTGCTGAGCTTCTCCATGTCGTACAGTGCTTTCAGGTCTGAATCGCTGTTCGTGTCCACGAGCACGACGTCAGGTGCGGCACCTGATTCTACGGAGGTCCAGTTGGATTCTGAGAGGCCATAGGTCGTTGAGATTGTTCCGAACAGTCCGTCAGCGGTTCCTGCAAGGGACATTGCGAAGCATCCTCCGCCTGATGTCTCTCCCATTATCATTATTCCGCGTTCCTTCGCGTACACGGGCAGAAGGTTACCGCTGGAGAACGAGTTATTGGTACAGAGTATAGCGAAGTTGAAGTCGTACTGTTTCTTCAGATCCTTCTCATCGAATTT
>JAFUHJ010000059.1 GCA_017468935.1 Candidatus Methanomethylophilaceae archaeon | reverse complement strand
TCTCCTGCACTCCCTGAAGGAGAGCATCTACAGACGCTATGACAGGTTCCATCTGTGGGATTACGTGAAGGAGCTGAAGGAGCAAGGCCTGATCAGACACTACGGGTTCTCCTATCACGACGGCCCGGAACTCCTGGACCAGCTGCTCACCGAACATCCCGATGTTGATTTCCAGCAACTCCAGATCAACTACGCCGATTGGGACAATCCCTCCGTACAGGCCAGGGAGAACTATGAGGTCGCCAGGAAGCACGGCAAATCCATCGTTGTGATGGAGCCTGTGAAGGGAGGTTCCCTTGCGAATCCTCCTGCCGAGGTAAGGAAGCTGTTCGACGATTATGATCCGAACATGTCCTACGCATCATGGGCCATACGCTTCGCGGCTTCGCTGGACGGTATAATCACAGTTCTGTCCGGTATGTCCAATATAGAGCAGATGCAGGATAATATCAGCTTCATGAAGGATTTCAAACCCCTCAACGAAGAGGAGCAGGAGATCATCCGTCAGGCCCAGATACTGATGGGTAAATCCAAGGTGATACAATGCACCGCATGCGGGTACTGTCTGGAAGGCTGTCCCCAGAGGATCAGGATCCCAGAGGTGTTCGCAGCGGCCAACAGGCAGCTGGGCAACGGACAGATGGACGAGGCCAGAGCGGCATACAGGGATGCGGTGTCCGGAGGAGGTAAGGCATCGCAGTGCATCGGCTGCAGGAAATGCGAGAACGCATGCCCTCAGAAGCTGAAGGTCGTCGATCTGCTGAAACAGGCATCCGAGATGCTGGAGGATCGCAGCTGAGTTAGGAGGGAGCATTTCACATAGACTCCCCTATTGTCACATTTTTATAATCCTCCCCATCTTTCGAAGAACAGTGATATCAAATGCCGATGTCCAAGAAACAGCTTGAGAAGAAACAGCAGGCTAAGAAGGCGGAGTTGGCCGAACTCGAGAAGCAGGCCGCGGCCGGCGACGGAGAGGCCAAGAAGAAGATCGCGAAACTCAAGAAGAAGATGAAGTGATCCGCCTTCCGGGCCAGTGGTTTTAAACCCTTTAGGACATTCTTAAAGTGATTCCCATGGTCAACGCATGCCCTCCCGAATCGGACCCGCGCCCGAAAGTAGCGGATTTCATCTCCAACAAGGACAACAAGGCCCTAGCAGGTCTCACGACCGAAGGCCTGGATACACTCGTCAGGGTGGTTGTGGATGAACTGAAGAAGCAGGAGCCGGATTCCAACATCTTCGTCGTGGACCGTGAGCTGCTCGGTGACGAGGACATAACATTCGCCAAGGATTTCACGGCATTCATCGACAGGAATCTGGCAGAGGGTAAGAAGCTGAACATGATAATCTGCGGAGACATCCCTGTCATCGGATGGAACCTCGCCCTTGAGAAGTACAAAGGGTGCAACATGCAGGTGTATTATGCGGCAGCGGCCTGCAGACAGGTCCCTCTATGCACAAAGATAGGGCTATGACAGAACAGTTATCGGAGCATGTCCCAACGGAACTGCCGATCCGACGGTCAGGCCTCTGAATCGTCATCGATGAATCTTATCGAAACATCGCGCTTCAGACCGAGATCTCCAGCGACCTCGATGGCCTTCACCATGGCCGATGGCACCGGGCATGCGGTGTGGGGTATAGGCGTCTCCTGAGCCAGTTTGTATACCTCTGATTTATAGAATTCAGCCTCGACCTCCGAATACGGACTGAACGTCTCCATCTTCCAGGTCATCCTGAGGATGTTGGGGCAGTCGCTTTTTATGTCGAGTTTGACCATTCCCATCTCGTCCGTTGTGGCCGTGATGATGGTCTTCATCTTGCATACTCCGGCATCCACGCAAAGCTTACAATCAGGCATGGTATCTGAGGTTCAATTATCATCCACCGTTATAAGCATGTTGTGCTTAACGACGGTAAGAATAAATCCTATCAGTCATCTGGTCTTAATATGTATTACAATGACTATGACGGTCTCAAACTGTCTGGAATCGGTTTCGGTGCCATGCGTCTGCCCGTGATCAACGGCAACGATGCCGATATAGATGAGGCGGAGGCCATCAGACTGGTGGATAAGGCCTACGAGTCCGGAGTGAACTATTTCGACACGGCATGGGGATACCATGGCGGCAACTCCGAGATCGTGATGGGGAAGGCACTCAAGAAGTACCCCCGCGATTCGTTCTATCTGTCCACCAAATTCCCCGGATACGACGTGAGCAACTTCGGCAAGGTGGAGGAGATCTTCGAGAAGCAGCTGGAGAAATGCCAGGTAGAGTATTTCGACTTCTACTTCATGCACAACGTAACGGAACTGAACATAGAGCAGTATCTCGACGATGAGAAGTATCACACTTTCAGCTACCTGATGGAACAGAGGAAGAAAGGCCGTATCAAACATCTGGGATTCTCCTGTCACGGTAACCTCGATACAATGAAGAGGTTCCTGGACAGGTACGGGGAGTACATGGAGTTCGGAATGATCCAGATGAACTTCCTCGATTACGAGTTCCAGGATGCCCGCGTGAAGGCGGATATGCTCAACGAGAGGAACATCCCCATATGGGTAATGGAACCTTTGCGCGGAGGCATGCTCACGAAGCTGCCCGAGGATGGTATGAAGAGGCTGGAGGAGCTGCGTCCAGGAGTGAAGCCCGTCGAGTGGGCATTCAGGTTCGAGCAGTCCATCCCCGGCGTGAAGATGATCCTCTCAGGTATGAGTCAGATGGACCAGATGATGGAGAACATCTCGATCTTCGACGAGAAGAAACCTCTTGACGAGAAGGAGATAGCTGTCCTTACGGACATCGCTAAGGGCATGGTCAACGGTAAGATCGTACCGTGTACATCGTGCAAGTACTGTGTTTCGCACTGCCCCAAGGGTCTGGACATACCCTCGTTCATGTGGCATTACAACGAGACCAAGTTCACCGGAGGCGGATTCATCTCGGCGATGTACATCATGTCCCTCCCGAAGGATAAGGTGCCCGCAGCATGCATTGGATGCAGGAAATGCGAGAAGGTGTGCCCCCAGACCATCAAGATCTCCGAGGCCATCAAGGAACTCGACTCCATGACGGCAGGTATGGTCAAGGCCATGTCCGGTCAGTGATCGCAACAACGATTTCATCTGACGGGTCCGGATGATTGTCCGGGTCCGTCTTCTTTTTTAGAATGATATAATCAATATAATTATTATATCACAATGATATAATGGTGATATGACCAGATTCAATATTGTGGATGGAAGGTTCACGCAGCAAGAGTCAGATAGACTCGAGTTCAAATCCAGCAGAAGCAATCTATCCAAGGATTTCTGGCCAACTTACTCAGCTTTTGCGAACACTTTCGGAGGCACAATCGTGATCGGTGTCGATGACTCGACACGTGAACCTGTTGGTGTCGAGGATCCCGAGAAGTTGATAAAAGAGCTATGGGACCTTCTGAATGATGGCAAGAAAGTTAATGTCAATCTCCTGTCCCCAAAGGACATAGAGGTGATAGAAGTTTCAGGGAAGGATCTTGTAGTAGTCAATGTACCTCGTGCCGAGCGCAGGAAACGTCCAGTATACATCAATGGTTCCATGGAAAACGGTACTTATAAGAGGAACGGCGAAGGCGATTATCACTGTTCGATCACAGAACTGAAGAATATGCTGAGGGATTCCTCGGATTCATCATCTCCGGATTCTGAGATCCTGACGGAAGCAGACATATTGGATCTGGATGAACACAGCATATCGTCTTTCAGGGAGAGATTGTCCAAGAGGAACCCCTCACATCCATGGAACGACAGGAGCAATGAGGATTTCCTCAGGCTTGTTGGAGCGATCTCCAAGGACGGGGATGGCATCTACCATCCCACCGTAGCTGGTATCCTGATGTTCGGTTACGACTACAGCATAATGGCGATATTCCCGAATTACCATCTGGATTACCTTGAATTCCTGGATGGTGGTAGTGGGTGGTCATACCGTATCTCCACAGGGACAGGGGAGTTCACAGGCAACATCTACAGCTTCATCGTAGAGGTATCGAACAGGATCTCGCTGAATAACGGCAGGTCCAAGGAACTGGACGGGATTGCCCGTATCGATGATACAATGATCATAAGGGCCCAGAGGGAATTGCTGGTCAATGCCCTTGTCAATGCAGACTATCACGGGTTGAAGGGCATCAGGGCAGAACTGAGACCCAACAGTTTCATGGTCAGGAATCCGGGGAACCTCAGGATACCTTTGAATGAGATGCTCGACGGCGGGGTCAGCGATCCGCGCAACCCACATATAGCGGTCATGCTGAGCCTGATAGGCCTTTCGGAACGTGCAGGAAGTGGGGTCAGCGACATCGTTGCCACCTGTAACAAGTTGGGTCTTCCCTATCCATCATATGTCGAGACCTCCGATCCGGAAACCGTGACAGTGAATCTTTCTCTGAACGCTTGGTCTGAGCGCATGGATATTGACGATGCCATCATCGATAAAATGAGGCAGAATCCTTCGATCTCTCTGGATTCGATCGCGCAATCTCTCGGTATGGAGAAGAACAAATTGGTACGTAGGGTAAACTCCCTCAAGGATAGCGGCCGGGTTGAACGTATCGGCGGTACCCGCGGACGGTGGGCCGTCAATGATTGATATAATCGATATAATGATTATATCATTTTGATATAATCGCTGAAACAATACGGTGCCATAGTATTCTGGGTAGAGTGATGCCCTTCAGGATCCCAAAGAAAAGTCCCGGGGTCTCCCCCGGTAAGATTCATTCCCTCTTCGCAGGGACGAGGAACTCCGCGATACCGAATCCGACTCTCCCCTCATAGGTGGTCTGGGATATGGTCTCGATGAGCATCATGTCCTTGCTGCCCTGCATCGGTAACTGTGCGTGCTGCAGGATCTTCGCCTCGATCCTGTATGTCTTCCCGCTCTTGCCGTTCATCGTCATGACATACGATGAGGGTATGCTTCCATCGTAACCGATGTTGATATCGATCTTGACTATGGGGTCGTTGGAATCCTTCGTTCCGACGAATCCGGCATCCACATCGCCCATCTGGGTGGACAGTTTGGTGGCGTTCCATCCAAGGTCGGTG
>JAFUHJ010000058.1 GCA_017468935.1 Candidatus Methanomethylophilaceae archaeon | reverse complement strand
CTCAGAGCTGTACACCACGCACGATGTGGTGATCGCGTATTCCGCCACCGGTAAGAACAAGGCAAGATTCGACGAGATCAACGAATCCCTCCGTGCGAGTGGATTCCGCTCCGAGGTCACCATGGGATTGCTTCCTGCGGTGATGAAGTTCTTCGGGAACATAGGTTACGTAGCGGTCTGTATCGTAGGTGCGGTGATGGTCATAGAAGGTCAGATAACCATCGGTATGGTCGTTGCTTTCATCCTTTACGTGAAGCTGTTCTCGGGACCGCTGGACATGATAGCGCATTCCCTGGGAAGCCTGCAGTCGGCAGGCGCCGGAGCAGAGAGGATCTACGACTTCCTTTCGATGGCGGAGATGGAGCCTGACACCAAGGACCTGAAGATAGAAGATGTCAAAGGCAAGGTGGAGTTCAGGGACGTACACTTCGGATACAACGAGGGCACCGAGACCATCAAGGGATTCACCGCCACGGTGGAGCCCGGACAGAAGGTGGCGATAGTTGGGGCCACCGGTGCAGGCAAGACCACTACGGTGAATCTGCTGATGAGGTTCTACGAGATCAGCAAGGGCGACATAACGATCGACGGGGTCTCCATCAAGGATATGAGGCGCAGGGATCTCCGCGACCTGTTCTGCATGGTGCTGCAGGATACGTGGCTGTTCGAAGGCACCATCAGGGAGAACATCGCATACTGCAGGGATGTCTCCGAGGAGGAGGTCATGGAGGCCTGCAGGATGGTCGGTCTGGAGGCATTCATAGAATCCTTGCCTGATGGTCTTAACACCAAGGTCGGTTCCAAGAAGACCCTTTCGGAGGGTCAGAAGCAGCAGATATGCATAGCGAGGGCATTGGTGGACAAATCCCCGATGCTGATCCTCGACGAGGCTACCAGTTCGGTCGACACCCGTACCGAGGTGGTCATCCAGAATGCCATAGATTCGATGATGCGCGGCAGGACCTCCTTCGTCATAGCCCACAGGCTGTCCACCGTACGCAATGCGGATATGATCCTTGTCATGAAGGACGGCAACATAGTCGAGAAGGGCACCCATTACGAACTGTTGAAGAAGGATGGGGTCTACTCGGATCTGTACAGATCCCAGTTCGAATCCGGCGAATGATCATTCGACCAGGAACTCGAGCTTCTGCTTCAGGACCTTCACATCGAACACATCGAAGTCGATGACCTCCCCGTCCAGGTTGCAGGTCGCTGTCTTCTCGGGGATTATCGTGCATTCGGTGAACTGGAACTTGTCGACGTTGGGCTGGAAATCGAGACGTCCCCTGATGATCGCAAGCAGGTTCAGGAGCCTCCTGATGACCGAGCTCTTCTTGATCACGACGACCTCCATGACACCGTCCGTCATCGAGGACAGTTTGGTCACGCACATGCCTCATCCTGCACTTCCCGTACAGAAAACCCCGATGAACTCCGTCTCGTAACCGATCTCCTTGCCGTCGATCTTCAGGGTGTAGTTCCTCCTATTGATATGAGTGAGCAGTCCGGGGATCGTTCTTCCGTAGGAGCAACCGGTCTCCTTGTGCTTGATGACCATGTCCGCCGGGAAACCGAAGGCGCCGATCAGGGTCATGGTGTACGTGTCGTTGACCCTTGCACAGTCCACTTTCCTTCTGTTCTCGTTCTTAATGATGCTGACCATCTTCTCCTCGGAGAACTCTGCCCCGTATATCCCCTTGTAGAGGTCATTCCCCGTTCCGTACGGGAGGATCGCCAATGAGATGTCCTTCTCCCAAATGCTGTTGATGGCTTCAAAAAGTGTACCGTCGCCCGATGCGACGACAATGGTATCACAGTGGTCAGCTAGCTCTGCGGCCAATGTGCAGGCGTCGCCCGGCCCCTGGGTCACGCGGTAATCGTACTCTATCTCTTCTTTATCAAGAAGCGAGAGGAAGTGCTTCATCTTCCCGTCATGGTCCTTTTTTCCGGAATTGGGATTGTGGATTACCCCGATCATCAAGCCTGGTATTGTTTCCATCATATAAGTTATTGCAATCATTTGTACTATAATCAGCAACGTCAACCAGAACTATCATCGGGGTTAAATCTGAGTTATATGATTCTGAACCGTGCAGCAGATAACCTTGGACATGTTCGAAAGCGCCGCCATCGGAGCTTTGGTACTTGTAGCGGGTATACTGCTCGTCAAACGTTTCAGATTGTTCCGCAGATACTACATCCCCGCGGCGGTCGTCGGAGGGATGCTGTTCTCTGTCCTGATGCTCGTGATATATGAGACAGCGGACATCGAGGTGGATTTCGACGGCACGATCAAGGATATCTGCATGAACCTGTTCTTCTGTTCCATAGGATTCATGGCATCGATATCCATGATGAGGTCCGGAGGTAGGGTCCTCTTGATCGTCACAGGACTGGTAGGTGTGCTG
>JAFUHJ010000057.1 GCA_017468935.1 Candidatus Methanomethylophilaceae archaeon | reverse complement strand
TGCGGTCTGCAAAGGACAGAAGGCGGAGGAGAGGTACAGGCAGATCTTCAGGACCATACGTAATATCAGGTCCGGAGGACCGTGCGTAGCCGTACCGGAATCCTATAGGTCGATGACATACGGGAGCGTCGCCATGGACTTCCTGATGAACATAGGAGGCGTTCGCATAATCCTTCCGGCATACGAGGCCAATGATGTCGTCTACGGTGTGAAGAAATGAGTGAGGAACAATCCCCGGGGATGTGGCTGACGCTTGCCATCATCTTCCTGGGCAGTCTAATCGATGGTCTGGATGTCACAATAGTGACTGTGTCGCTCCCCACAATCGCTCAGGAGTTCGGCGTGACCATGGCCCAGAGCTCATGGATCATATTCGCCTATGTGCTCAGTATAGCGGCGATGCTCCTCGCCATGGGCAAGATGGCCAAGAACGGCCGCGTGAAGAAGTTCATGATACTCGGAACGGTACTGTTCGGGATATCGTCGTTCCTATGCGGAGTCTCCGACAGCTTCGAGATGTTGGTGACCTTCAGGTTCATCCAGGGAATCTCCGCAGCGATGATGAGCTCCGTACTGCCGTCGATCGTGGTGCGTCTGCTGCCGGTCGATAGGAAAGGATTGGGATTGTCCATCATGGGTGCCGCTTCAGCCCTGTCGGTGATGATGGGGCCCATCATCGGAGGTGTGATATCCGATTTCCTTTCATGGAACTGGCTCTTCTTCATCAACGTTCCAGTCTGTCTGGTGATCATACTGCTCGCCATGAAACAGCTACCCAAGGACGAACCGGTGGACAGGACGAGGGATCCGACGGTCATCGGAGGCGTCTCGGCCATAGTGACGATAGTCTCCCTTCTGGTACTCCTGCAGGATCTAGGGGATGCCGACATGAACAACGTCGCACGTATCGCATGTCCTATAACCGGTATAATCGGATTGTCCGTGCTCATCTGGAGCATCAGAAGGGATACCAAGAGGGCGATAATCGCCCCTAAGATGATCATGAACAAGGAGTACCTTATCGTGGGTGCGGCTTTCCTGCTGTGCACGATAGTGGTGTCCGGGGCCCAGTACGTACTCCCGTACATGCTTCAGAAACATTGGAGTCTGGCACCGTCGGAGACCGGACTGTATCTCGCCATACCTTCGGTAGCGATGCTTCTACTGGTGATCCCCGTCGGGAAGATTTGCGACACACGCGGATGCAAGATGCCTTCCGCCATGGCGGCCATAGTCAGGGGAGCGTTCTGTGCGGTCATGCTGTACATGACGTACTCGACCCAGGAGCCGATCTTCCTGTTGATACCCTTGCTGCTGTTCGGGGCATCGCATGCATTTTCCGGGACTGCCCAGCCCACCCGTATGATGCACCATGCGACACCCGGCTATCAGGACGAGGCCACCAACTTCATGCTGGTGATCAACTATGTCGCATCCGCACTGGGATGTGTCATGTTCGCCATGATCATGGGTCTGTTCAGCAGCGGGCCGATAGAGTCCATGACCGATGACGAGCTGATCAACGGATTCAGAGTCACAATGATGTTCTCCCTGATCATACTCGCCATAGCTCTGGCATGTACCATGAGCGTAAGGAATAAGATCGTCAGGAAGGACGATCCGATTGACGGTGCAGCAGAGGCATCGGAACCGACCGAGAATTGAGAAATAAGTTTAAAGAAGGGCCCGGCCGCTTTCACAGCGGCCTTAGGTCCTCATTTCTTGATCCTGTTGAACGCTACCAGGACGGAAGCGTATCTGGAATCATCGTCGAGACCGTAGTATGCCCTCATCATGCGGTCGCTGGTAGGTGCCGGACTGCATGAGATAACGTCCTTGCAACCGTTGCTCTCGTTGAGCTCGGGGAAGGACACAGGGGGCATGACGAACTGTTCAGATCCGCCCGCCTCCACTCCGAGGAAGCATACGAATCCGTCGCCCATCCATACTATGTCGTCGCGTCCGTCGTACTTGTGCATGGTGAACGGGAACACCTCCTCACCGAGAAGATTCCCGTTGGATCCCATGAGAACCACTGTCGGTTCCGGCGGGGGCCTGAACCTAGGGTCCTTTACGATACATATGACCGATTCTCTCGTCAATGCCTGCAGGAATCCCTGATTATCCACAGGGATGCTTCCCATGGATCTCACCGTGGACTCCTCCACCCTCAGCTTCTCGAGGATCTCCTTGTCAAGGTAGAATGCCCATTTCACTCCTTTGAGTCCGCGTACGATCTCCAACGGAAGATCCAATCCTTCATCCAAATCCTTTACCATTTATATCCCTCGTTAAAATATTTCAGTGCCTGTCCGGCAGTTCGTCGTTCTCTGTGAGCCTTATCAGATTGTCGATACCTGCCATGGAACGTACGTCCACGACACCGATCACAGCGATGATGCGGTTGTCCAGTTCGATGGGGGTGACTATGACCCTTATACCCTTGTAGGGCCCCGAGGTCGCAATACGCCTCACGGTGGTACCAGAACGGATGACCTCCTCCAGCACCTCTCCAGTGTATGCGTTGTCAATGACAGCGCCGTTCTCGATCCTCACACCGAGGTTGTCGCTGTTCTTGGCGCATACCGGAAGACCTCCCACGAGGTCGTGGATGGCGAATGCCAATGAGAGCAGTTCTGAGTTGTCGCTCCTGGGGGATATGACGTCCTTGATGCCCCTGGACAGCTTCAGTCCGCCCATGATGTGGAGTCCTGCCACGACTGCACCGATCTCCGCCGATTGGAGATTGGCACCGGTACCGATTATGACGACATCCTCGTTCTTCAGGTTGTACACCGATTTGATCTCATTCTCGATCGTGGGGTCCACGTGATACTCAGATCCGGGGAACATGAGCTTCCCGTTGATGTACACGAGAGTGGTGGCGCCTGTGGCACCCGCTTCTATGGCGGCATCCCTCTCCTCGCATCCGTACGACACCATGCGTGCCATCTTGGGGAGACGGGCGGCGAAGTTCACGTCGCCTATCGTGAGTTCGGGGAGGTCCACGGGAGCGAGGTCCATGCGGGTCTTCCTCTTGAGGTCCATACCGATGTTGGTCAGGACAATACCGCTCTTGTTGATGCTGATGATCTCGTGGCTTTGGAGCAGGGCGATGATCGTCCTTGTGCTCCCCTCGCCTATATCCAACAGTGAGGACAGTTTCTTCCTTCCGATAGCTTCCTCGTCGTCAAGGTAATAGAGTGCCTTCCAGAGGTGATAATCGTTGAATTTCGGAATAGGTCCTCCGATGCGAGCGTTGTTGGACATCATGTTGGATAGATGGGCATCCAATTTATATAATATGTGGTCGGAGGAGCATCCATCAAAGTAACTTTTCGCTTATTAACTGGATACGTGCGTGCGAATGCTTATAATAATAGAGCGGTTAACTTCGCCCATGGCTCAAGAGTCGGTAGAACTTCTGGTTATCGAGAACGTGACCAAGAAATTTGAAGGTCGCGTGACACTCAACAACGTCAGTGCGAAGTTGACTACTGGTAAGATACTGGGATTGATCGGTAAGAGCGCCGCAGGTAAGAGTGTCCTCATCCACATTCTGAGGGGTAACGACGACTACAAACCTGATTCGGGACGCGTACTGTACAACCTGAACCAGTGCAAGAAATGCGGGAACCTGGACCTCCCTTACAAAGGCCAGGCATGTACGAGGTGCGGAGGAGAGACGGAGACGAAGCAGATCGACTTCTGGGCTCTCAAGCAGAACGATCCCCTCAGGCAGGAGATCAAGGGCCGTATCGCCATCATGCTCCAGAGGACATTCGCATTGTTCGGTGACATGACCGTCATCGAGAATGTCATGGAGGCCATCCCTGAGGACGTAAAGGGCGACGAGCGCATCAACCGTGCCATCGAGATGCTCAAGCTCGTGGACATGACGCACAGGACCACCCACATCGCAAGGGACCTGTCCGGAGGAGAGAAGCAGCGTGTGGTCATGGCAAGGCAGCTGGCGAAGAAGCCCCTGTTCTTCCTTGCTGACGAACCCACGGGAACACTCGATCCCACCACAGCGGAGACCGTCCACAAGGGACTGATCGAGTACGTCAAGAACAACGGTATCGCAATGGTGTTCGCATCCAACGGGCCCGAGGCCATCGAGAGGATGGCGGACGAGGCCATGCTCATGGATTCAGGTAACGTTCTCATGCAGGGAGAACCCAAGGAGGTCGCAAAGACCTTCATGAAGGACTATCACTTCGAGAGGACCGTACAGTCGGAGGTCGGAGAGCCTCTCATCGTCTGCAACGATGCGAAGAAGCACTTCTTCTCCGTCGTGAGGGGAGTCGTGAAGGCCGTTGACGGTGTGACATTCGACATCAAGGAGAAGGAGATCTTCGCCCTCGTCGGATACTCCGGAGCAGGTAAGACCACGACATCCCGTATGATCGCTGGAATGTCTCCCGCAACGGGCGGAGAGGTCAAGGTCAGGATCGGAGAGGATTGGATCAACATGTCCGAGGAAGGATACATGGGCAAGGGTAGGGCAACACCCTACATCGGTTTCCTCCACCAGGAGTACACCCTGTACCCGTTCGACACGGTCCTCCAGAACCTGAGCACATGCATCGGTATGAAGATGCCTGCAGAACTTGCAAAGGTCAAGGCAATCCAGGTACTCATGAGCGTAGGATTCCCCAAGCAGGACATCGAGAAGATCCTGTACTCCTATCCGGATTCATTGTCGGTGGGAGAATGTCAGAGGATCGCGTTCGCACAGGTCCTCATCAAGGAGCCCCGCATCATCATCCTGGATGAGCCTACGGGAACCATGGACCCGATCACCAAGACGATCATCGCCAAATCGGTGATCAGGGCAAGGGACACCCTCGGAGAGACCTTCGTCGTCGTCAGCCACGATATGGACTTCGTCCTCAACTGCTGCGACCGCGCCGCATTCATGAAGGGCGGAAAGATCCTGGCCCTGGGAGACCCGAAGGAGATCCTGGAATCATTCGAGAAGGAGCCGGCACCAGAAGGTGAATGATCATGAAGCAGAAGATGGGAAGACATCTCAGCTTCGTAGAGTGCAGGGACTCGATGGGTCTCGGCGCCGGAGGAGGTCTCGCAGCGAGAGCCACGCTGTCCGAGTCCGGCAGGGACGTCATCGCTATCGCGATGGGCCCCAGCAGAAGGCACATCACCAAACCTGTGTGCGAGATCACATACGCACTCCGTGAGGAAGGAATAGACACGAGTGTCATGGTGGTCAACGCGGGATCGGGAGTACCCGCTGACGCTCCCGACGTAACCACGGGAAGCTGCTTCGGACTCGACCCTATCGAGGTCGAGAGGATCCAGCAGTTCAAGGTAGCACTCATACATCTGGGCAACGTGCGCATGCACATCGTATATAAGGCGAGGCTGATCCTCAGGAACGTGGACATCCCCGCCATCATCGTCGCGCAGTGCCCGGTGGACTACGAGGATTTCGCAGCGGTAGGCTGCAAGACAAGGGACGTCATGCCTCCCGAGGACAAGATAGACACCAAGGGAACGATCATCGAGATCGTCAACGGTGTGGTCAGGGGAGTGACATGTTCGCAGGACAAACTGGACGAGATCGTGTCCAAGGTACAGTCAATGCTTCCGGAGCGTGAGCACCGATGAAGGTAATCGTCAACGGTAAGGAGAAGGAGCTCAAGAAGGGAGCGACCCTGAAGACGGCGATCGAAGGAGAGGTGTACAACAAGGGAACTCTCATAGCAGTCCACCTTTCGGAGGAGAAGCTGGTCAAGGAGACAAGCGACTTCGAGATCGAGACCACACGCGGTACGCTCGTCATGCATCTCAACGATTCCCCCGAGGCGAAGGTCTGGAAGGACAGCGTCTCCGCCATATCGGGAATGAGTGCCAGGTGGGTCACCCACAACATCGCGGCGTTCGGTTCCTTCCCCACGGACCTGAAGGTCGACAAGAGCGAGAACGGATACAGGATCTACGACTGCTTCCTCTCTCTGGGAGGATTCGACAGCAGCACCACGTACCTGATGATCGCAAGGGACAACCACAGGGGATCATACGGGGCCGGAAAAGCTGTTATCGGAAGGGTCACCGTCGGAAGGCACCTGCTCCCGCTGTTCAAGGAAGGGGACGAGATCATCTCCGTCCGCCCGATGATGTCCGAGATCAGCACCGAGAACGTGGTCGTGACCAAGAATCTGGCGATGAAGCTGGAGGACGGTTACAAGGTTGAGACCATGGTGTCCATCGACCTTGACAAGAAGAGCCCGCTGTCCGCGGAGCACATATTGGTGCTTTCATCGACAGGATACATGAAGGCCACCGACGTCACCGGAAGCTACATAGCATGCTCCGAGGACCTGGACGTGGAGATACCCGTCGAGGACACAGGCATCAGGGACAAGGGAACGGTCGCTGTGAGGTGCGACGGATTGGGACAGGGAAGGCTGTACATCCTGAAGGACAAGAGGCAGCAGTCATCGGCCCACAACATCGCAGGAAAGGTAACCAACGGAATGGCCATCGTGGGATACGCCAAGAAGTACGACATCTTCACCATCGCCACCAACCCGCCCAGGGCACTGGCCGTGGGAATGACCATGAAGGCCGGGGAGGAGTTCCTGAAGAACGCCGGCATCACGATGGAGCGCGAAGGCGACACATCCGACGATGCCATCATCGTGGAGCAGACCCCCGAGCAGACCGTAACGGCCCTCGCCGAAGGTAAGGTGAAGGTCAAGGGAGTACCCAAGGAGAAGGTGTTCAAGATCACTCTCGAGAAGCAGGAAGATCCCAGGAGCGTCCATTACTTCAGGAAGATCACCGGTCTCAGCCACAAGCCCGTCGGATCCATGACGGTGCAGTTCACATTCGAGGGATTGCCCATGGTCACGTTCTACGGCGACGAGATGAAGGGTAAGGACATCGTCCCCCACGACAAGCAGTTCAAGAAGTGCAAGCGCGGTGACATAGGGATCACCAACCAGGCACGTCCCCATCACGGTCTGATGGGAATCAGGCTGGAGGACAGCAAGGAATACGGACCGACGGGAGAGGAACCGTACGGTACCAACATCATAGGAAAGTTCGACGACGATCTCGACAGGCTCATGAAGGACCTGAACGACGATGACGTCGTTTACATCAGGGAGGTAGAGTTATGAGCGAAGAGAGGGAGACCAGGCTTTACATGATCTCCCCGAGGTCGATGCTGACCCCGGACCAGCTGGTCCGCATGGTGCACGCCTTCGGGGACAAGGCCCTGGTGAAGGAGACCTGTTACGGATGCCTCGTGGAGGCACCCAGGAGCGAGAACCTGGCCATCCTGGCCAAGGTCAGGGAGGAATACCCCAACGAGGTGTTCTCCAAGATCAGGGCATACAGGTGCAGCGACCCCCGCCGCTGCCGTGCACAGCACGGTACCAGGCCCGGATTCGCCCAGCTCGAGGAGGAGTGGGCATTGCTCGCCAAGATCCAATACGGATTGGACCAGGTCGAGAAGGGTGCCAAATACAAGCCCCTTGACGACAAGAAACGTCTTGACGTAAACGCTTTCAAGAAGATTTGCGAGGTGCAGTGATGAAGATCTTCATAGATCCCCCAAACAGCCTGGTCCTCTTCGACCTTGTCGAGAGATTCGGGCACGAGCCGCTCAGCACGATGGCGGCGATCCAGGAGAGAGTGGACAATCTGGAGGTTGACATGCCGCCCATGAACGTCACACTCGACGATGTTGTCAAAGGACTCAAGTACGCAGGTATCGAGGTCCCTTCCGGTGTAAGAGGAAGGCTCGCCCTGTGGGGGCCGCTCATAGAGGAAGCCGATGCGGCCATAGTCATGGAGGACTGTCCGTACAGCTTCGGATGCGTCGGATGCGAGAGGTCCAACCTGATGGTAAAGTACCTGATACACAGGCGCGGTATCCCCACACTGATGGTGAAATACCCCGAGACCGACGAGGAGGCCGTGAACTTCGTTGCACAGGCCAAGGAATGGATGGAGGGATTGAAATGACAATCAAGATCGCACAGCTGTCCTGCGGTACGGAGTACAGCAGCGTACAGTACGAGATAGAGAAGGCGGCAAGGTCAGTGGGAGCGACTATCGTCTACCCCGACGTCTCCGCTGCCGATATAGACAAGGCTGTGGCGGACTTCGGATTCAAGCCCAGGTCCCCCCAGCTCAAGCTGATGATCGCAAGGGCCGAGGCACTTGCATCGGGAAGGTACGAGGCGGATGCGGTGTTCATCACCACATGCTTCAGGTGCGCCGAGGCGGCACTGGTCAGGAACGAGCTCAGGAGATACATCCAGGAGCACACCAACCTGCCTGTCGTCACATACTCGTTCACAGAGAGGCTCAAGGCATCGCAGCTGCTGACAAGGATGGAGGCCCTGGTCACCATCGTCACCAGGAAGGAGCTCCTGGCAAGGGAGAGGCAGACCGGACTCACCGTCGGTCTGGACTCCGGATCTTCGACCACAAAGGCGGTCGTCATGGAGAACAACAAGATCATCGGTAAGGACTGGACCCCCTCGGGAGCGGTCGTCATCGAGTCCGCCACACAGGTGCTGAACAACGCCCTGGAGCAGGCCGGAGTCACACTCGACCAGATCGAGGCCATCGGAACGACCGGATACGGACGTTTCACACTGGGAGAGCACTTCAAGGCGAAGCTCGTCCAGGAGGAGCTCACGGTCAACTCCAAGGGAGCCGTATGGTTGGCCAACAGGCAGAAGGGAGAGGCCACCATCATCGATATCGGCGGAATGGACAACAAGGCCATCACCGTCAGGGATGGAATTCCAGACAACTTCACCATGGGAGGAATCTGTGCCGGAGCATCCGGAAGGTTCCTTCAGATGACATCCAACAGGCTGAAGATCGACATCACCGAGCTCGGTAAGCTCGCGGACAAGGGTGACTGGAGGAACGCCAAGATGAACTCATACTGTTCCGTCTTCGGTATCCAGGACCTGGTCACCACCCTCGGAGAGGGTAAGAAGTTCGAGGATGTAGCATGTGCGGCATGCCACTCCGTTGCAGAGCAGGTGTATGAGCAGCAGCTCCAGGAGATCGATGTGAGGCACCCGATCATCCAGGTCGGAGGAACTTCGCTCATCTCGGGACTGGTCACCCAGATCGGAGAGGTCCTCGGAGAGCAACCCATTGTGCCTCCGGACTCCCAGTACATCGGTGCGGTCGGAGGAGCACTCCTGAGCTCAGGATTCCTGTGAGGGATCTCATGGACGTAATAGTGAAAGGGGATGACCCGTTCGGGGACGAGGCCTACAAGAAGCTGTTCGAGGACACGATGAGCGATCTGAACAAGGCAGTCCTCATCGACAGGGCACAGCTCGTACTGAAGCCCAAGGTCCCGCTGTTCGTCTTCTCCATCGTGCTCAAGGCCGACCCCGGCAACAAGACTGTCGTTGATGTGTCAAATGTCAGGGAGGAGGGAGGCATGGTCTACGTGACCATCACCCAGGAGCGCTATGCTCCCGATGTGCTTAGGGCGTTATGGACCAAGTACGGAAGGAACAAGGTCATCCAGCAGACAAGGTTCGACATCGAGATCACCGGAGCGAAGATGGCGGAGCTCCAGGAGATGGTCATCGCTTCCGGCGAGGACGACCTCAGGGAGATCATGGGGGCCATCTGGAGATCCATGCCCGAAGGCATCAAGAACCGCCGTACACTGATCGACGGAGGCGTGATTACAGTCATCGCTACGGAGGAGCTCATGCAGCCCGAGATGATGGACGAGGGTCGTGCCATACATGTCGAGATGGGAGGTGCCGCCTGATGTTCGAGGTAATGATGTACGACGGAGGTGTCTACCGTTCCGACGAGCTCTTCGAGATGATCGAGGATGTCGGAGGCGTGGTCCTTCAGAAGAACAGGTCCTCGCAGATGCTCACAGTCATAATGTCCATCCCCGGAGAGGACAGGGAGGAGATCTCCAAGCTGTGCAAGGAGATCGGAGGAGAGGTCAAGGAGGTGCCCCTTGCGGGTACCGAGATCGCGGTCGTCGGCCCCACACTGGGAAGGCACCACATGCCCCACCCCATCTGTGATGTCGCCGAGATCCTGAGAAGAGCGGGTGCGGTCACCGTCGTCATGGGACTGGCGAGGGGACGCGGAAAGAACACCTCGCAGATCTCCGCTGTGGAGAAAGAGATCATAGACGAGTACGACGCTTGCGTGATGTGTCTAGGTAACTTCAAACCCTGCGTGGAGAAGAAGACCGACCTGATTAAGGACCTCCATGTGCCTGTCGTATTGGTATCCGGACCCAAGCCGGAAGGCGTCGAGGACACCTATGATGCCCTCGTGACCGGCGTGGGAAGGAAGGCGGCCAGGATGAAGAGCGCGGACGAGAGGGCAAAGCTCGACGAGATCTGCGACACCCTGGAGAACGTACTGAAGGACAAGAAGCTCTCCATAGAGGAGGATCCCCTGTTCGTCCACCCTGCCGAGATCAAGCAGATCCTGCAGGATTACGAACCCATCGACATGTGCCTCAGGCCGTCGCCGATGGTCCTGCACCTGGACGGCCTCAGGGTGAAGATCCCCTACGAGGAGAACAGGGAGTACCTGGAGAACGTCATGGTGTACGGAAGGAAGCTCGGGGAGGTCGCTTACATCGAGCCCTCGAGGATCGACGACAGCAGCGTCATCATCCGTATCAAGACCCGTTCCCAGGTAGAATACGAGGATTCACAGAAACAATGATCCGCAAGGGCACGTATGTCCTGGCGATCACCCTGGGTTCCGACCTCGATATAGAGGTCGGGGCCCTCGGGACTTTATCTTTCGGAAAAGGGATCTACTGTTACGTGGGCAGCGCCCTGGGCGGATTGGACTCCAGGGTGGAAAGGCATCTGAGGAAGGACAAGGTCTTGAAGTGGCATGCCGATTACCTCACTACCAGGGCGGACTCCGTTGAAGCGTACATTTCGTACCCGGATTACATCGATGAATGCGAATTGGCGAGGCTTGCTGAGCAATACGGGATGGAACCTTCTCACAAGGGTTTCGGCTGTTCGGATTGCAAGTGCCGTACGCATCTCTTCAGGACTGATGCGGAGCATCTGAGGACGTTCTGTGAGAGATTGAACCTATCGTGTTTCGAACCTTCAATTATCGGATCTGTAGAAACTATACGCAGAGGAAGCAAGTGATGATTACTCTATAGATGTGTCCGAGGATACTTACTATTTTTAGAGATAGAATAACGAATTCAGTTTAATTAGTTTTATTAAAACTTTAAATCGCACACTTTTCTTACCATTTTCAAACAGATGAGGATCTTTGGTGTATCCGATCCCACGACTGCTCCATCAATATCTAATCTCCCTCTCATTTTTGCTCATTATCAATCTCATCCAGACGGTGCTCCTTTATATTATAGTAAAAAGGTCACACACACATTAAGCCAAAGCTGAAGCT
>JAFUHJ010000056.1 GCA_017468935.1 Candidatus Methanomethylophilaceae archaeon | reverse complement strand
TGACCGCCATGGGCGTGCTCAAGGAGAACCTGGTCAGCAGCAGTTCACCCAAGAACCCCAAGGAACTCAAGAGCAGACTGGTAAAGGAGGCCCTCGAGACCGCCGGAATAGAACCCGGCGACTATGCAAAGAATCCACTGAAGGCCATGGAATGCTTCGGGGACCCTATGATGCCCGCGAACGTCGGGATACTCTGCGGAGCGGCAAAGCATGTACCTGTTATCGTCGGCGGAGGTACGCAGATGGCGGCAGTCATGTCAGCAGCTGTGGTGCTCCATCCCGAGATCGTCGGCAACTTCATGCAGGGTACCACCAGATGGCTCATGGAGGATCCCAACTCGAGCATGAAGAAGATCATGGACAACATATCCGACAGGATCCCGATCCTCTACGTCAATGTGGACTACAGCGACAGCCCCTATGAGGGACTTCAGGCCTATGAGTGGGGGTACATCAAAGAAGGTACCGGATGCGGCGGGGCCTCTGTGGGTGCAATAATCACCAGTGCAGGTAAGATCACCGCTAAGGATCTCAAAGATCAGGTCCACGAGATATACAGGGGCATAATGCAATTCGACTGATCACTCGTTGTAGAACGAACGGGCCAGATTCAGCTCCCTCTGGGTGTTCACATTCACGGACAGCTCGAGCCAGTTGGTCTCGAACAGCGTCTCCGAGAGATATTCTCCTGCGAGGGTCTTCTTCCTGTCTATCACAGAAACTCCGGACAACACCCAGCTGTTCCCCCTCTCCTTACGGATATATGACGGGGTTATACCGATGCTACGCACAGTGGCCTCATCCACAACGGCAAGCAGGGAATCCATCGTCCCTGGTATGAAATAATTGATGATGGAGTCGAAGATCTCAGAAGTTATGAGAGGGAGATCGGACGGCGTCGTGAGGACATAATCTCCGTTCAGACACTCCAACGCCTGATGCAGATCGCCCATGAAATCCTCGCCCGATGTACGTATGGTCTCCACACCGATGCCTCTGAGATAATTCTCCGTCTCCAATGTGTTGTCGCTCACGGAAACGAGTATCCTGTCGATGCCCTTGGTGTCATTCAGGGCATCTATGACTCTTTCAACGGCACATTTCTCACCGACCATCATCAGAGGCTTCTCTATCCCGCACTTACCCATGCGGGTACCTTTGCCTCCTGCATGGACCAGCGCCTCCATCAGATCACCGTTAGGTAGATCTCGACGAAGAGAAGGATGAAGAACACCAGGAAAGGCCTGGATACCTCGTTGGTGGCCCCGAGGATGTCACCGTTAACCATGCCGAACACCCTGTTGGCCGTCCTGGCCATCACCATACCGATGATCGTGGATACTACCATTCCGACGATGACTATGACGATCATGGGGGCGAAGAGATCGCACCATTCGATGCCCGAATATATGTTCAGGAACAGCCCTCCGACGGACAGCAGTATCGCCAGAGCTATGAGGCTGACGATGAAACCGAGCACAGCTGAGCGGGAAGTGGTCCTCTCGACCTGTCTGGCCGCCATCCCGTTCCCGGGTTTACCCATTGATGCCGCAATGACCATGGCGTTCTTGACGAACACCTCCACCGCAGGGAATGCCAGCACCATGAGTGGCCTGTTATCGTACATTGAATAGAATGCCACGCTGCAGAGCACGGTGATTAATGCTACTCCGATACCGCCTGCTCCGACAAGTGTATCCTTGAGGGCACGGATGTGATCGGACTGTTGTCCGGAGACGATCATCCCGTCCCCGAAATCCGTCAGACCGTCGAAATGAAGGAACTTGCTTCCGGCGTATACGGTCAAAAGGACCAATACCGCCGTCACCATTCCGTTCCCAAAATCAAGATTATCCGACAGCGCCATCAAGGCAATTGTGACCAGCATCACGAGGAAACCGAATATGAGCCCGACAAGGGGCGTGAGATGGAATCTGGTCTCCATATCGTCCATATCCTCTTGCGTGATGTTCATATGGAATATGGTGTAGAAAGATACCAATGCTCTGAGTGCGCTCATCGATCGTCCCCGCTATTCTGGATGGATGCTCTGTCCAGTAATCTGACCAACGCTTTTCTCGTTTAAATATTTAGTATGGACAGGACCAGATCCTCGAAGAGCAGTTGAATCTGGATACCTAGTAGAGCGTAAAGGGTGAAACAGACCAGCAACATGAATATGATCGAGGTCGTCTCCACCAGCCTCATACAGCGCTGTACATCCTTTGTGGTGGGGAGAGGCCCCGTTCCCATGACGTATACCCCTCTCTTCTCCATCGAGATCCCCAATGCTGCGGATACAGCGGTCATCGGCCACCCGCTGTTGGGGCTGGGAGTCTTGGTATGCTCCGCCCTGGCGGCCAGGACAGCGGCCCTCCAATCCATTCCAAGGATCATCGCTGCGAATGCCACGAAATAAGGGGATACCCTGGATGTGAGCCATCCGAGCACATCGTCGAACTTGGCAGGGAAGAAGCCGAGCCTTCCGTACATGTCATTGATGTATCCCCACATGGCATCCATGAGGTTCGCACATCTGAACATGATGGAACCCAGGATACCGAAGAGACCGAAGTAGAACGTCGGCGACAGGATGCTGTCCACAAGATTCTCTGAAACGGTCTCGCAGCATGATGATGCTATGTGCTCTGCATCCATCCCCTTTGTGTTGCGGCTCACTATCATCTGGACCTTGGATGCTGCCTCCTCTACGTGACCTTCATCCAGATCCCTGCAGATGGGATTGCAGTGTTTCCTGAACGAGAATATCGCGAACTGTATCTTGAAGATGATTGCAGACACGACAATCCATGCGATCTCGCCCCAGACTTCATCCGCTTCGGATACGAAATGATGCACTGATGCGATGATCAGGATGCCTAACCCGCCGAATATGATTAACACCAAAAGATAAGAAAGGAAACCTAAGACGGATGTCCAGACCGAATCCCTTCTGCTTATCCTCCTGTCGATAGCATCGAGGATGTTGCCCATCCATCTCAAAGGATGTATCGCATTGGGGACATCTCCGATGAAACGATCGATCAATATGGCCAGGATGACTATCGCCAATGCATCCAGCCACAGTTCCACAGGATCACCCGTTTATTACGGAATCCACCGCTGCAAGGAAGCGGCAGTTGCGTTCTCTGTCCTTCACACTGTATCTGACATACGATACGAACTCCGGTCCGAAGGAGGAGCAATCCCTCACCATGATGCCGTGAGAGAGCATCTTCTTTTGGAAGACGGCGCAATCCATTTCCAGCGAACTTATGTCGTTGAAATAGAAGAAGGAGTCAGAGATCGCTCCCGCAGGGAATCCGATGCTGTTCAGGGATGAGTTCAGGATCTCCGACTCCTCGCCCATGACGGCCGCGGCGTGATCCACATAATCCAGATAGTCCCTGAGAAGGACGTTTGCCACGGTCTGCTCTATCTGACCGACGTTCCAGGTCATCCTGACCTTCTCCATATCCGAGATAATATCCGGGTTGGAGAGACCGAATCCGATCCTGATACCGGGTATCGCGAACGATTTGGTGAGAGAGGTGGCAACGACCAGGTTGGAGAACTTATCAACCATTCCGGAAAGCGTTATGTCCGCATATCCGGGCACGAGCTCGAGGAGCGTCTCATCGAGGAATACCATGATCCCGCGATCCTCGCACTCCCTGACGATACTGACTATCTTGTCCCTTGGCTCGACCCTGCCGGTAGGGTTGTTGGGGTTACAGATGTAGAGCGCCTTACTGTTCTCGCCTACGTTGTACATCAAAGAATCGAGATCTATCCTGAAATCGTCCTCGGCCTTCAGATCGTTCCATACGATGTTAGCACCTACGATCCTGCACTGCTGCGCATATTCGGCGAAACTGGGTCTGTTGAGGACCACGTTGTCTCCAGGCTTGAAGAACGTGTTGGGCACGTTCCTGATGATATCCGAGGAACCCGCACCAACCGTGATGCAATCGACGTCCACATTGAACACCTTGGAGACGGTCTCCTTCAGTTCAGCACAGGTATCGTCTGGATAATGGCCGATGTCCTTCACTGCCGAAGCTATAATCTCCTCGATGCCCTCCGGGGGGCCGAACGGATTCAGATTGTGGCTGAAATCCTCTACGCCTTCCAATCTCCATGCCTGCCCGCCGTGAACGGTCTTCGGCAGTTCGGACAACTCTTTCCTGGGAAGGATGCGACCTTTCATGATGCTTTGGTATCGGTATTCGGTATAATAAATGGTTGAGACAAAACTACTGTGTGGCACATACGATGGACGCGCATAATGCAATGAATGTCACAAAAACATTGTCACCATAGCTGAATAGCGACTCCGATTAGATTCTTGGCAAAGGTTTTAGACAAAGATTGATTCGGTCATATACGTTGGATCTAGACCTATTTCGATTGTATAATTGATTCCATGTTCACTTGAGATCGTCAGGGACAGCTCTACTTCCTATGCCCGTAAACTAACAACTTAACAACCTAATTACATTGGCCGGAGGATAGTGTACCGGCTAGTTTTTCCTCGTATGTAGAATGTGAAAGTATAATGTACCAAAAATTTTGAATGCTGGTTGTAAGCTTGAGCGGGCCCGTCGGGACTAGCTACGGCTGACAGCTAGATCTTTAATTTTGAGGCACATTAGCACCCTATTATCCTTTAATGCAGGTGCATTAACCAATCCTCAATAATCATAAAGAACGTATGTCTTCAACGATTGACTGGGCGCTTAGAAAGGCTGATTCCATCTCTTCAACAGATGGGATGCGCCTTTCATATCTGAAGGAGGTTGAATAATCAGATAGATTTGCTGCATCCTCGAGGTGCTTATCCAACAAAGCCTTGTCATCAAAGAGCTCCAACAAACTGACCAAATCATGCTTCTTAGGATATTGGACCCCATTCTCGAGCAGTTTTGCTTTGATTGTCTTCTCCACATACTGTTGCAAATGGAAACAGATGATGCGTGTCTTCTCATCATCAGAGTCCCGGACAAGTTTAGCGGTCCACAGATCGTCTTCAGCAGAAGATCTCAAAGACTCTACAGTTTCACGCTGAACCATATACTACCTCTCCAGTCCTCAGTATCTCAGAAACAATGGATAACTCGTCTGCCTTTTCCGCTTCTATCTCTTCAGGAGTGAATACTAAAAGATCCAAAGGCATCCCTATAGCCCCGATGCAGACACGGATCTTTACATTACGCTCATGTTCAGATAGGTTAGAATCCATGATGATTGCAATATCGAGATCACTGTCTTCTGATGAGTTTCCCTTTGCGACAGATCCGAAGACTATGATTGCTTTAGGGTCATAACTCTCCGTAACCCTTTGAACAATCGTTTTGATCTTATCCTCAAACATCATGAACGCACATATATCATAAAAAATTATAATCATTATCACAGGTAATGTGATACTTTTTAGTTGATATTTTATATTTATACTCCCATATCGTTTATGATGATCAAGATGGGAAAAAGAGGGCCTAAACAGAAGTTCTTGGAAATCTCGTGCCCGAACGAGGAATGCAGGAATTTCGGCAGACTCGGGGAACAGAACATCATAGCGAACGGGACCTATCAGACGAAGTCAGGGACCGTGCGCAAATACAAATGTAAGACCTGCGGACGCGTGTTCAACGACCGTACTGGCACAGCTTATGAGCATACCCACCTGACCAAGGAGGAGCACAATCTGATCATGGCCTGTCAGGCCAACGGGGTCGGCGTCCGGAGGACGGCCGACATCGTCGGCTGCACGGTCAGGACCGTGCAGAAGCGTACGAAACGCGGCGGGGAGCATGTTGCTAAGGTCTCGGCCAGTCTGGAATCGAAGGGTGTAGCCCCCGAGAGCCTCCAATTCGATGAGCTTTTATATACTCTAAAAAAAACATGATTTTCGTGGGGGACCATTTCAAAGAGGACGGGGACTGGATCTGGACCTCCTTCTGTGCCACCGAAAAGTATCTGCTGGGTATTGTCGCCGACGGCAGAGGAAAGGCCGTCTGCGAACGCATCGTCAACACCGAATTAGACAAGCTTAGGCGCAACCACATGCCGTATTTCGTCACCGACGGGTACAGACCATATCTGACCACTCTTTTCAAGAGGTACAGCTATCGCGTGTACAACAACGGACGCGGACGCCCGGGAAGCCATTTGGAGCCCAATTCTGACTTCAACTACGGTGTGGTGGAGAAGACCCGCCTGGGCAAGACATTGGAGAAGGTGAGGCGGTATGTCGCCTTCGGCGACGTACCGGAACACCTTCTCAACACGTCGGCAATCGAGAGGCAGAACCTGACGATCAGGCTGTTCAATGCGAGGATCAGGCGCAGAACGGTGACCTTTGGTAAATCCAGGGAGGCCGTGCAGGCAGGTCTGGATCTGTTCAAAGGCTACTACAACCTCTGTCTTCCGCACTCTTCGATTTCGATCCGGAAGAAGGAGAACGGTGGCAAACGCGTGGATGTCACGCCTGCGATGAAATTGGGTCTGACCGACCATGTTTGGGGGATGACGGAGTTGATGTCTTTTCTTTATAGACAAAACATCAACTAAAAAGTATCACATTACCATTATCACAGTAACATTGTATTTTTTCATACAATTTATCATATTATGTGTCAAAACTGTTATTTTTTGATAATTAATATATAAAACTATGCGGGCCCGTCGGGATTCGAACCCGAGTCCGGAGCTCCGGAGGCCCCTATGCTATCCAAGCTATACTACGGGCCCTTGTTAGAGAAAGAAAGGAGATTTGCCGGGGCCAGATACTCCCCGGCGATCCTGTGCCTCCTGTTGAGAGGGAGGAGGCGAATGAAGAATTTACCTTTCTCAGTCCTTCTTGGTGAACTCGGTGTATCCGCAGCATCCGCAGGACACACGGTCCTTGTGGACTGCCATGAATGTTCCGGGTCCGCACTTGGGACAGAACTGTTTGGTCCTGGTGATCTTGTCACCGTCGACCTGATATGAACTTGATTTCTTGATTGCTGCTTTGGGTGCTGCTGCTTTCGCCATTCGAATCACTCCTCTGCTGCGGGTGCCTCAGGAGCCTTTGCCTCGATACCGTTCCTCTTCAGGAGGTATTCCCTGTCGTACTCGAGTGCTGCTTCCTTGCTCTCGTAGACCTTGGCGTATCCCTTGGACATGCCCTTTCCGTAGACGGACTCGATCGTGTCGACGACGACACACTCCCTCTTGGACTTGCATTCCTTGGCGACTGCCTCTGCAACTGCGTTCCTTCCGGGTGTGCTCTCTCCGTTGTGGTCGAGAGTGAAGTACACCTCTACCCTCTTGTACAGGGGGTTGTCTTTCTTTGCTGTGATTTCCATCTTCATTCTGCTTCCTCCATTTTGGATACCAGATGTTCCATTTTGGATCTGATGCCTTCATCCGTGGTGATGCGCATCATGCATCTTCCGGGCCATCCGTACACGATATCTGTGCCTATCGGTGCCAAGAGGACCGCCGGCATTAGCGCCAGATCCTCCTCCCCGATGACCTTTATCAGTCCTCCGGTTCCTTCGATGCGCCCGCGGATGCTCTCGACCAGTTCCCTGGTGATCCTTCCCGCGGGGTTGACGACCTCGTCCTTCTCCTCGTCCTCGACGAGGGTCGCGAATTCGGTCATCTCACGGCGTTCGGTGATCCCATCGTATATCGACAGGAAGGGCCTGATGCCGTGTCTTCTGAACGTCAGGGATACCACGTCCCCGACGGTGATTAAGGTTGTTTGAGCGTGAAACGATCCAAGATCGTCGTCGTACAACTCTGTTCCTAACGGTTCCTTGAACACCTGTCTGTCCTTTTCAGGCAGGAGAAGGTCCCTTTCGAACATCAGCGTACCTTGAGAGCATACTTGCCATTGGCGGAGATACCCATCTTCTTGGCTATCTCTGACTTCTCGAAGTCGAGTACTGCGAGGTATCCCTGCCACTCCTTCGATGTCTGTCCGCCGCAGCGGGGGCACACATCATCCTCGGAGATGAAGCTGCACTGCTTGCATGCCTTCTGCACGATTACTGCCATCACTCATCACCGTCCGATTCCTTGTGCTTCTTAGCATCTTCCTCGATCCACTGGAGCTTTCCGAGACCGGGCTGCCTCATGGTGAGTCCGATCTTGCTGTCCTGGGGATTCTTCTCGTTGAGGTCGATACTGACGACCCTTGCCCTGACTATGTCTCCCACAGCAAGGTATCTTCCGCTATCCTTACCTACGAGCCTTTGGTTGGTCTCATCGATGTCCACACGGTCATCCATGACCTGGCTGATGTGCAGGAGTCCATCGAGAGGTCCGAACCTGACGAATGCACCGAACTTGAGGATCTCGACGACCACTCCTTCGACGATCTCGTTCTCTCTGGGCTTGAAGACGACCTGATCGAATTTGACAGTCTGATAGACTGCTCCGTCACCGTGGACGATACGTCCCGGACCCTCTGTCCTGACATTCTTGATCAGTATCGTGAAGGTCTTGTCGTCACCGAATCTTCCCTCATAGGCGTCCCATGTGAGTTTGTCGATGACATCATCGATGTCCTCTTTCAGTTCGACCGGTGGGATACGGACGACCTTTTCGACTTCTGTAAGCATATACATAGCGTGCCCTCTGATATTCAACGTTAGTGAGGACTCTTATATAAACTATATCAACGCGTAATATAGGAATAAAAAGCTCGATGAGAAGTGATGAGGGGGTCGCCCCCCTCGGTTTATAGTTTCACACGAACAGGACAGCTGTCACCAAACAGATGGTGGACAGGAGCTTGACCAGAACGTGGATGGAAGGTCCTGCGGTGTCCTTGAAGGGATCTCCGATGGTATCTCCGACGACTGCTGCGGCGTGAGCGGGCGATCCCTTTCCGCCGTGGTTGCCTTCTTCGATGTACTTCTTGGCGTTGTCCCAGGCTCCTCCTCCGTTGTTGAGGAAGTTTGCCATCAGGATACCGACGATGGTTCCGACCATGATGAGTGCTCCGACTGCAGTGTATGCCTCGAATCCGGGGACCATAGGTCCGACGACGTACCTCCAGATGAGTCCGAAGACGACGGGTACGAGGATGGGCAGAAGTGCGGGGACGACCATTGTCTTGAGTGCACCGCGGGTTGCGATATCGACACACTTTGCGTAGTCGGGATCGGATGTGCCTGCAAGGATTCCCTTGTCCTCACGGAACTGCCTGCGGACCTCCTCGACCATCTCTCCGGCTGCCTTGGAGACTGCACGGATAGCGAGTGATGCGAAGAAGAACACGAGGGCTGCTCCGACGAGTCCTCCGACGAAGACGAGGGGGTCACCGAGGTTGACGTTGAAGACGTCGGACAGTGAGACACCCTTGACCTCTGCAACGATCTCGAAGAACGCTGCGAAGAGCAGGAATGCAGCGAGAGCTGCAGATGCCATTGCGTATCCCTTTGTCAGGGCCTTGGTCGTGTTTCCGGCTGCGTCGAGCTTGTCGGTCCTGTCCCTGACTTCATCAGGCTGGCCGGACATCTCGGCGATTCCACCGGCGTTGTCGGTGATAGGTCCGAATGTATCCTCTGCGAGGATGAATGCGGATGAAGCGAGCATAGCGATGGTTCCGACCGCGGTTCCGTAGAATCCGAAGACCATGGGCTCGATCTTGACGCCGAGGACCTCGGGTGCTGCTGCGTAACCGAGCAGGTATGTGGTGACGATCGCGATGACGATGCAGACGACCGGGAGGACGGTGGATTCGAGTCCGACCGAGATACCCTCGATGACGTTCGTTGCTGCTCCGGTCTCGGATGCCGCTGCGATTCCCTTGACGGGCTTGTGGTCCCCTGTGTAGTACTGTGTGAGGTACACGATGGACAGACCGAGTGCGATTCCGACGATTCCGGCAATGAAGAAGTTCAGCCAGTAATCGGAACCGAGCAACATGTATGTTGTGATCGCCAAGAACACGACGTTCAGTGCGATCGTGACGTAGTATCCCTTGTTGAGGGACTTGACGACGTCGTCGTTCTCCTTCATCCTGACGACGAGGATTCCGACGAGGGAAGCGATCAGTCCGAATGCCATGAGGACGAGGGGAAGGAACACCCATTTGTTGTCCATTCCCATGTATGCGCCTGTGGAGACGACTGCTGTACCGATGACCATCGCACCGATGATCTCGGCTGCGGTGGACTCGAAGATATCTGCTCCACGTCCGGCACAGTCTCCGACGTTGTCTCCGACGAGATCTGCGACGACAGCGGGGTTCCTGGGGTCATCCTCAGGGATTCCTGCCTCGACCTTTCCGACGAGATCGGAACCGACATCTGCTGCTTTGGTGTAGATTCCTCCACCCAGCTGGGCGAAGAGAGCTGCGAATGATGCTCCGAATGCGTATCCGACGACAGCGTGGAGCGTGGGTGTGAGCGTTCCGAAAGGTGCCTCGACTGAGACGTTGTCACCGATCAGAGCGTTGTAGATGAGAACAACAAGGAAAAGTCCGAAGAGCGAGAGTGCGGACACTGCGATTCCGGAGAGTGCTCCTCCCCTGAATGATGTCTGGAATGCCTCTCCGAGTGACCTCTTGGCGGCTGCTGATGTTCTGATGTTCGAGTTGACCGAAACCTTCATTCCGATGAATCCTGAAAGGACCGAGAATGCGGCTCCGATTACGAAAGCGATCGCAACTTTGTAGTTCAGGTAGTCCGAGAACGGCTCCCCTGCGAACGAACAAAGAGCGATGATAATAGCGAGAATCACTACCACGATACCGATTGTCTTGTACTGGCGCTTCAGGTATGCCATAGCACCAGTTTCAATCGCATTTGAGACCTTCTGCATCTCTTCTGTTCCTTTGTCCTTGGACCAGACGAACTTGTAGAAGTATCCGGCGAAAGCCAATGCGATTACAGTCGCAACCAGGACCATGAAAAGAAGATTCTCTGTATCGAGTACATCGACTATCATTTTCATAACCCCTTTTTCTGGTTAATTCTCCCTATATCTATCTTATATAAAAACTCCAACCGTCCAACACATCCGTAGAAATGTGCCGTGGACATAGACATCCTTTTTAATGACATAGCACTAGCCTGGTCCAGAGACGATTATAATGTCGAAGGAAGCAGAACTCGAACTCATAGAAGTTGAGGACATAAAGGTCAAGAAAGGCATGACAGTGGACGAGCTCATGAGATACATGAGCGGAGCAGGCGGATTCACCGCACAGAAGCTCGCGGACGCCACCGACATCCTCGAGAGGATGGAGAAGGACAAGGAATGTCTCAAGATCCTTTCCTTCCCTGCATGTATCATGGCCACCGGAACCCGCGGCGTCCTCGTCGACATGGTGAAGAACAAGAGAGTGGATCTCATCATCACCACCTGCGGATGTCTGGATCATGACATCTCAAGGACCTATGAGCACTACTACCACGGCGACTTCATGATGGACGATGCCAAGCTCAGGGAGGAGTACGAGATCTCCAGGCTCGGTAACGTCCTTGTTCCCGACGACTGCTACGGAGAGGTCCTCGAAGGAGAGATCCTCCCCATGTTCGATGAGATCTTCGAAGGCAAGGACTCGATGACCACCCACGAGATCATCTGGGAGGTCGGAAAGAGGATGAACGACGAAAACTCGCTCATGTACTGGGCATGGAAGAACCAGATTCCCATCGTCGTACCCGGAATCACCGACGGATCCTTCGGATGCCAGCTCTGGATGTACTATCAGACCCACAGGAAGTTCAGAATCGATCTGTTCGGCGACGAGCAGATGCTGTCCGAGATGACTAACCACGCGGTGAACACTGGAGCCCTCATGATCGGAGGAGGGATCTCCAAACATCATGTCATATGGTGGAATCAGTTCCGCGGTGGGCTGGATTACGCCGTATACCTCACGACCGCCGAGGAATACGACGGATCGCTGTCAGGTGCCAGACTCAGAGAGGCCATCTCCTGGGGTAAGGTCAAGCCCGAGGCGAAGAAGATGACTGTAGAGGGAGATGCTACCATCACCCTCCCGATGATCTACGCATCACTCGTGGACAGGCTCTGATGACGGACAAGATACTGTTCCTGGAGGGGGACGGGATAGGCCCGTCCATACTTGGCTCGGCGGAAAGCGTACTCAAGGCCGCGACCGATTCGCTCGAGATAATACACGGCAGCATAGGAAGGGAAGCGTTCGATAAGACCGGACAATATCTCCCCCATGAGACCATGGACCTCCTGGACGAATGCAACATAATACTCAGCGGACCCGTCTTCACGGGCGAGCAGGGGGAGGATGCCCTCAAGTCCCTTACCATTCAGCTGGACCTTTTCGCGAAGGTCAAGCACTTCAGGACTCTAGCCCCCGACCTGGGGGCCGAGGGTGTCGATATATCCCTCTGGAGCAGTAACAACAATATCGATGCGGAGATATCGGAGATCCCCGATCTCGATGGCATCATGCTGAGCAAATACGTCAAGAACACGGCGTACAACAGGATGATGCAACTGGCACGTGCCAACAACGACAGGTACGGAATCAAGAGGATATCCTGCCTGCTCAAGAGCGATTTCTTTCCCCTGAGCAGCAATATGTTCAAGGAATCTTTCGAGAGCACCTTTCCTGCGGACGAATACGAGACCGAGATACTGAATGTCGGCGAATGGACGGCCAAGGCCGTCAAGAGTCCGCCGCAGGAACAATGCGTACTGTGCGTCGACCTATACAACGAGATTGCCGCAGGGATACTCGGAGGCATCACCGGATACAGTTACCTCACACCCACCTGCTTCGTGGGAGAACAGTACAAACTGTACATGCCCAGTAGGAGGCCCGAATACGATGATATCACAGAGGGCGAATTCATAAACCCGACATCGGCGATCCAATCTGTAGCATCCATCCTCAGACAGAGCGGGCTGGATAAAGAGGCTTTTGTGGTCAGGGACTCGCTAATTGACGCATATATGGACAACAAGAGGACCCCGGACCTTGGTGGGGACCTCACCACCGTGCAGTTCACGGATATGGTCGTCGAGAATATCCAATCCCGTCTCGCATGACATTTTTATGGCTGAACTGAGTTTTCAGACTCATGAAGGATGCTGGGCACAGGGAATGCGTCGAAGCAGCGCTCAATCATGAGAAGACCGACAGGATACCGGTCAACAACTTCGTCCTGGCCACCGCAGCACGCAGTGCGGGGATGACGGTGGATAAGGCGAGATGGGATCCGAAGATATCCGCCAAGGTCTCCGTCGACCATGCGATCAAGACCAAGTCTGATTTCGTAAAGCCTGTCCTAGACTCCCAGGTGCCCTTCATGGATCTTGGGATGGAAGTGCGCTTCCCTGAGGACGACTACGGTCAGATCCTGAAGCCGATAGCTGAGGATGCGGAGCATATCGACCAGCTCGCTTTCTTCGATCCGGAGAAGGCATCTGAATGCCCCAACTTCCAAAAGGTATTCGTGGAAGCACTCGAGGAGACCTCCAGGATCATCCCCGAGGACCTGCACATATGCGGACTGTCCTGGGGGCCCATCACCACATCCGGTTATATCATGGGAGTGGAGAATATGGTCATGGGGATACTCATGGACCCCGATATGGTCAAGAACCTCCAGAAGAAGGTCACGCCTTTCGTATCGGCGATACAGAGACGCATGATCGATGCCGGGGCCACGGTGATGTGGATGGCCGACCCCACATCCTCGGAGGACCTCATATCCCCTGCGATGTTCCATGAATTCTCCGCACCGTACATCACAGACATCGTGAAGGATGTCAACAACATGGATAGTTCGATCCCGAAGTTCGTCCACATATGCGGGAACACCCTAGAGATACTCAAGGAGATGCCCGAGACAGGTGCTGACTGTCTGAGCTTCGATCATGCCGTGGATCCATCGAAGGCCAAAATCACAGCCGGGAACAGGATCTCCATAATGGGGAACATCGATCCCGTCAGGACCATGATGATGGGCGACCCTGATTCGATCAAAAGGGCATGCTATGATGTGATCGACGCTGCCGGCCAGAACGGAGGCTTCATTTTGGCACCGGGTTGCGAGACTCCCATCTCCACCTCGGACGAGAACGTACTGGCGATGGGAGATGCTGCCAGGACTTATTGGGCCGACCGTGCTCGAGCAGGAAACCTTTATTAACAACATCTATATCTCTGGATTGCTGAGTGCAAGGGTAGTCAAGCATGGCCAACGACGCTAGCTTGAGGGGCTAGTCCTTAGTGGTCCGCGAGTTCAAATCTCGTCCCTTGCACCATTTGTTTCCAACTCCTCTGTGTCACGATTGGCATCTGATTGTTCTAGAACATCAGTTAACATTGCTAAGATGCACTCTCATAGGCCGGTTCTTTGCTAGTTTTGAGATGAGAAATTGTGAACTATACTGGATAATACATCCATATCTGACACATCAGAACATCTTATATCCAATCATAGCGATTTCCCTTCCATGAAGACAAGTTACATTGCCGTCATCGCGATCGTCATCGTGGCGGTCGCCGGCGTAGGCGTTTATTTTGCTTTCTTCAACAATGGAGGAAGCGATGGCCTCGACGTCGATGTCGTAAAGGACACAGTCGTCGCCGGAGATTATGTAGAATATGATATGTCCGTATCGGGCGTAAAAACAAGCGAAGAAGATATCTATGCACTGGAATTCATCGGACAAGTCTTCTCACTTCCCGAAGGGGCGACACCAGCCGGAACCGAAAAGATCACATACAAAGGCGTAACAATCGAGTGTGAAAAATATGTCTATGAGAGCGACTTGGTTTCCATGACATATTTGGCTAAATATGGCGCAGTCTACAAGACCATCTCCGATCTGGATGGCCTTCTGTCCACATCAACTCTCGATGATACATCACTTGACCTCACTACTCCCGAGCAGGAAATCTCCAAAGGTTCCTTCATCAAGATGACCAATACAGCTGTCGTAAAGATGATGGGAACTGAAATCAACCTGGCCACAACTTCTACGATCACAATTACTGGCTATGATTCAGAAGAGGACACTTACAGCGCAAAACTCGACATCAAAATGACAGGTACGGGCGTCCTGAAACTGAAAGTCACTTCAGTATCTGGAGACAATCTGATCATTGAGGGAATGGATGCACCTGTACCCAAGAGCACATTCTACTCCATACTCGACGTTGAGAAATTCAGAGAATATGCGAAGACGATGGGAACTGTCGTCGAAGGTCAGAAGATTGACAAAGGAACCGTCAAGGTGTTCGATGGTGACCGTAAGATCACTCAGCAGGAGATCAAAGTCATCTCAGAAGACGAAGGCACTATGTCCCTGAACGTTGAATACGGACAGAAAGGTGCACTCTATGTCGTCAGCGTACCCCAGGATGAAAACACCTATGCAATACTGACCCTTAAAGGAACATCAATGTTCCAAAAGGCTTGAAAACTTTAACTCAGGGGGCACACGCCCCCACCATTCATTCTTTTCCATAAACAGAAACTATTGCTTCCCCTTTGGAAGTCAGATCGAACTTATTCCTCTTCTTATGGTTCTCCACGACCCATCCTTTGTCCAGCATAGGTGTGATATAATTGCGTCTGAAGAACATGCGCTCCTTCTGAGAATCGTCGGTCCTGGTCCTCTTGACCTCTGGTACGTAGTCCCATACACCCTTGGTCTTCAAGGCATCGATGATCTCGTTGAAATTGAGATAGTTCCTATCCTTTTCCTGCGACTTCAATATCTCCAGGCACGCCACATGCCTATCGTTGGGCGCGACAGAGCCGAAAGTGAGCACCTTTATGGGATCGCACACGCCCTTTGTGGTACCGACGGACCTTCCCTCTACAGTACAGTTCTTGATGACCTGTTCCAGATCCAGGTTCGATCCCTTCATCTTCACGCTGAATGCGATTATATCCTCATCCTGCGTGGCGGCAAGCATCGCGCCGGCTGCGAACTCCGTTGTTCCAGACGATATGTTAAGGTAGATCGTAGACATCTCGCTAATCTCCCTCTCCGCCGCAATGATGCTGATAATGGTCTTGAGGACCGCCCGATAATCCAGGATGTCGGTGGTCACTATATTCACCGTTGTGCGCTGAAGAGATTCGATCTGATCACGCGATTCATCTATTATTGACATGTAGAAACTAGCGTTATCACTGTCTTCTCCTCTGGTATCATGGACGATGATGTAGGCGCGAGTGGCCTCGTAGAACTTTATCGGTTCTACCACCTTGACGACCTCTGTGGTGAGACAGCTGATCACAGCAGCCTCCTTCTTTCCTGATGGATTCGTATGTATCACCAATGAAACATTTTTTTGTTAGATATTAAATGATTAGTGCTGTGCTGCTATACCATTAACACAAACTTTATATAATGTTGAACAGGAGTTGATATACTGGATGGATGTATACTCCGTTAACTCGGATAGAACAGGAGAAGATAGATGGTGAGTTCAGTCGCTTCTGGTCTTCCCTATTGCGTCAAGGAACCTTCTGCACGATTCATATCTGTCCTGACCTATGGGTCCGCGCATTCTGGCCTTCGGTGACACCACAGACCAGGTGGAGTTGTCCGGATCGCCCATGAATGTAAGCTTCGCCCTGACATCACCGCGATCCCAGATGAATACGGCTTCATACGGCTCCTCTGCAGAATAATAGAACTTGGTATCGCTAAAGACGGAATGATCATCGGCAAGAATGTCCTTCAATGCCTCGCAGAACATCCCGGCCTGCTCGGCCAGATTGATGGATTCCATATCGATGATGTACGACCTCATTGTGCAGACGGGATCGGCAGACATAGTGAGACTTCCAGAATATAGATGAGTGGGCCCGCCCGGATTTGAACCGGAGTCAATGGCTCCCGAAGCCACAAGGATACCAAGCTACCCCACGGGCCCACAGGTTCGGACAGATAATCCTCGGATATAATCTTAGCGGGCACCCAGCCCGATGGTCTCCTCGGCTATCTTGATACACGCCAACAGGTCATCGGCCGTGTTCCTCAACGAGCCTGCGTTCTCGGCCTCCATCCTGAAGATCAATATATTATCTTGCTGCACGGTGCTGACATAGCCCCCGTTGTCAGGATCAAGGGCCTTCATAACGGTATCGGCGGTCTTCGCATCGGGATATTCGAACCTAAGTTCCAAGGATTGCATCGGCAATCAATCGCTATTCCCTATTAAGAAATGACGCCGGGTCATCCCCGGCTGTAAGGTTTCAACAGGCGAAGTATCCGTGCGTCCTGAGCATGCGCTTCTTTATCAGATGGCTTCCGAAGAAGTACACACATGCTATGAACGGCATCCAAATCATTGCGGTCACTGCTATGTCGTTGACGAATACGTCCCTGAACTGATCCATCGGGAAGTCCGAGATGGCCTCCCACAGACCTCCGCTGAAAGGCAACAGCGTACCTACGGCCAAGGCCAGCAATGCGGATATGACAAGTGCCTTGCAGGACCATGCCTGGAAGAACGGCAACTTGTTCGTCCTGACGATGTGGATGGCCCACACCTGCATCCAGTACTGCTCGATGACCCAAATGGCCTGGAACCACGCCTCGACGTTCGTACCGGTGAGATCCGTCCTGTTCAGAATAAGGTCCCCGATGCTTCCGTATGTGCCTGCAGCGAACAGAACGTTACCCTCTGCGTCGAGCACATCTACCATGGTCATCGAACCGAATATGACGAATATCATGAATCCCCATGTCATAAGGTCCGTTACAGGGCACATCGGCCCGTAATGGAACATGACCTCCCTGAGGTTGATGGCATCCCATTTCCTGGGTTCCCTGACGAACTCGTCCTCCACCGTATCCCACGGGATGATGAGGCATGCGAAGTCGTTGATCAGATTGAATATCAGTATCATTATCGCACCCATGGGTTCGAAATTGAACAGGAGGGTGGCGATTATCAATGAGAACATGTATCCGAAGTTGATCGAACCGATCATCTTGACGTACTTGATGGAATTGACGTATACCTTCCTGCCCTCTATGGCCCCGTCCTTCAGGATACCGAGATCCTTCTCCAGAAGGATCATGCTGGCGGTCTCCTTCGCGATGTCCGTTCCCGTGTCCACCGAGATGCTGACATCCGCGTTCTTCATGGCAAGGACGTCGTTGATACCGTCCCCCATCAGTCCCGTACAGTGACCGTTGGCGCGCAACGCCAGGACGATACGCGACTTGTTATCGGGGGTGAGTCTGACGAACACATCGTTGGTCTCGACGACCTTCCTGAGGGTCTCGTCGTCCATCTCGTCGATCTGTGGTCCGGTGATGATGAACGATTCACCTTCCGCTGGTTCGAACTCCTCGATTGAGGAAACATCCCTTTCCTTGACGGAGCACTTGATACCTATAGCCTCGCAGACATAGTGGGTGACGTATTCGTTGTCACCTGTGAGGACCTTGACCTTGATGCCGTACTCCGCCAGATCCCTGATGGCTGACTTCGCTGTCCTCTTGACGGGATCGGTGAAGACAACGAATCCGGCGAACGTCTGATCGGTCTCGTCTGAAGGGCTGAAGTCCGTCTTACCCACGGGGAAGTACTTGTGCGTCACACCGAGTACGCGCATACCCTTCTTACTGTACCACTCGACCAGTCCGAGGATCCTGTGGACAGCTTCCTCATCCAGGTCGCAGATGTTCCCGTTCTCGTCAAGGTATCTCGAGGAGATCGAGAGGATCTCAGGGACCGCCCCCTTGGTGACCATGAGGTTGACATCCTCCTTCTTGTTGACGACCACTGTCGCCCTCCTCCTGATGAAGTCGAATGGGATGTCTCCGACCCAGTCGTAATCGTCGAGCTCCTCTATGAGGTACTCGTTCTCCGCATGCTCCTGGATGGCCCAGTCGATCTGTTTGGTGGCCGATGTCAGCTTTGAGCTGTACAGACATACCAGCCTCTCAACCAGCGAGCTGTGCACACCGTAGATGTCGTTGTTGGCCTCCACGGAGATCCTGTTCTCAGTGAGGGTACCGGTCTTATCGGAACAGAGGACATCCATTCCTCCGAAGTTCTGGATTGCGTTGACGTCCTTGACGATGACACGCTTCTTCGACATGTCTATGGAACCTTTTGCCAGGTTCGTGGACACTATCGTTGCGAGCATCTCCGGCATCAGTCCTATGGCAAGGGTTATCGCGAAGATGACTGCCTCGATGATATCCTCTATGAGGAACTCTCCTGCGTTGAAGTATGACTTCAGGACCATGATGATGAACACCGGAGGGACCGTGTAGACCATCAGTTTCAGGAGGACAGCTACGATCGCGCTGCTCCCCTTGTCGTATGTAGTCTTGGACTTCTTGGTGGAGAGCTTCTCTGCCATCGATCCGATGACCGTATCGTCACCGACAGCGATGACCACGGCCTCTGCGGAACCTTCCATGACGTTGGTACCCATGAATGCCATGTTGTTGCAGTCGAGGATGCTTCCCTCGCACTTCACCGGTTCAGAATACTTTGTGGCCGCTTCCGACTCCCCGGTAAGAGCGGATTGATCGACCTTGAGATGATTGGATTTCACGATCCTGACATCAGCGGGGATCACGTCCCCGGTGTCCAGGATCAGTATGTCTCCTGCCACGAGGTCCACGGAGTCCACTTCGGTCTCCACGCCCTCACGGCGCACGGTTATGATCGTGGTGACCATATTCACCAGTTTGGCGGCGGCCTTCCCGCTGCGAGACTCCTGGATGAACGTCATGGTACCGCTGACCAGGATCAGTGTAGTGAGGATGACGAAATAGATGATGTCCGGATCCAATATCATCCAGAGGACATCGATGATAGCGAGAGCTATCGTGAACACATTCACGAACGCATGATACAGCCTCTTCAGGACCACGTGGGTGTTGTGATTGGAAACGACGTTCTCACCGTATCTGATACGTGAGGTGGTCAGTTCCTCGTTGTAGTGTCCTTCGATCCTGCTGTTGTATTGATCCATGACGGCATCGGCTTCCATGGAGGCCGCTGCCTTCATTCTCTCTTCTGGAGTGAGAGAATCCGTTGACATAAAAACGTGTTATTGCTTTCTATTCTTAAACATGTCCTTCGGGTTTTTCCGTGATTTGTCCCTGAGGGGTACAGCGTGTCTCTGTCTAGACATAGTTAATGGTTTATTGACAGGTTCACTCGGACAGACCATCGGAATCATGGGCCTGCATCTCATACATCTCGATGATCTCCC
>JAFUHJ010000055.1 GCA_017468935.1 Candidatus Methanomethylophilaceae archaeon | reverse complement strand
GCAGCGTTTCGACTGTCACCCTTATGATGTTCTTCTTAGTTTTACTGACGTTCGTAATGTAATGAGAAAGGGGTGAAGGTATGATCGATATCTACGAGATGCTCAACGGAAAGGTCGCAAAGACCGACAAGATCAAGGATAACGTATGGATCAATATGATAGATCCGACGGTCGAAGAGATAGACACCGTGCAGAAGGAGTTAGGTATCGATAGGGAAGCCCTGACCGCTGCTCTGGATGACGAGGAAGGATCGAGGACGGAGGTATCCGAGAGATACACCATCGTCCTGGTCGACGCACCTACCAGGGAGTGGAGGAACGGTCATGAGGAGTTCACCACATTCCCCATTTCCATAACGCTCACGGACAAGGCCATAGTGACCGTCTGTCTGCAGCCGCTGTTCGCCATAAACAACATCCTGACCACGATGAACAAGAACATCAACACGGTCAACGTGGCCAACAGGACTCGTTTCCTTCTCCAGATCCTTTTCAGGATCGCTATCAACTATCAGTCGGACCTGAAGTACATCGAGATCAAGCGCAACGCGATCGAGGAGTCAATCCGCAAGAACACGAAGAGGGAGGATCTCTTTGAACTCCATGAGCTGGAGTCCAACCTGGTCTATTTCAAGACAAGTCTTGCAGTCAACGCATCGATCATCGAGAGGCTCAGAAGGTCACGTCTCATCGATACACCCGATGACAAAGAGCTCATCGACGATGTCATCATCGAGACGAACCAGGCGCTCGAGATGACCACCACCTATGCTCAGATCATCAAAGGTACGAGGCAATTGGTGGAATCGGATCTCAACAACTCATTGGCGAACGTCATGAAGTTCCTGACATCGATAACTCTGATCATCGCCATCCCTACGATGATAGCTAGTTTCTACGGGATGAATGTCCCGCTGCCCGGAAGCGGTAATGAGTACATGGCCTATGTCCTCCTGGCAGGAATGGTGATCCTCTGTATGATCTCCATCGTGATACTCAAGAGAAGAGGCCTCTGGCGCTGATCAACATGTCCGACATCAGAGAATTGGCAGATGCCATCAGGAACTTCCCCGGAGTCACCAGGAAGGCGACGATCCACGAGATAGTCGATCTGTTCCCCACATCCGGGTTCCCTCATGTAATAGCAGCAGAAGGGGAGGATGCCGCCGTTCTCGAGAACGGTGATATGTGCGTGCTTTTTGCCGCCGACGGGATAATGGAGAAGCTCATGGAGGCCGATCCATTCCTTGCAGGTTATTATGCTGTGCTGGTTAATGTCAATGATATCGCTGCCATGGGTGGGACCCCACTCGGTATGGTCGATGTGATCTCAATCAACAGCGGATATCTGGACAGTGATCTCATACGCGGTATGCAATACGGTGTGGAGAAGTTCAACGTCCCTCTGGTGGGAGGTCACACACATCCGGACTGTCACTTCAATTCGATCGAGATCTCGATCATAGGTTCCGTTAAGAAGGGGGATGCTCTCCTAAGCAGTTCCGCCAAGGCAGGCGACGATATCGTATTCGTCATCGATCTCGACGGACGTTTCCCCGAATCGGTGCCATATTCCTATGACACCACCACGATGAAGCCGAAGGAGTTGGTCCGGGCCCAGATGGAGGCCGTCACTGTTGTGGCCAAGAGGCATCTGGCCCACGCGTGTAAGGATATGAGCAATCCGGGACACATAGGTACCCTTGGAATGATGCTGGAATCTTCTGCAAAGGGGGCGGTGGTAGATGTGACCAAGATACCCATCCCTGATGGAGTGGATGACGTCAAGTGGGCGACTACATATCAGGGATGCGGTTTCGTATTCTCGTGTGATCCCTCGCACTCCCAAGATGTCATCGACATATTCTCGAAGGTCGGTTGTGCAGGCGCTGTAGTGGGGAAGGTGGATGATTCCAAGATCCTAAACATCACCGATGGAAAGGAAAAAGTCACGGTATTCGATTTCTCCAAGGACATCATCACCGGTGTGAAGGTCAACTGATCCTCGATAGGACGACCTGTACCATTCATTACAATTGTTGAGAATTGGGAAAGTGTCTGGCCACAACGGTTGTTCCCACGTCAGAACATAAGTTGACCATTTCGCTTCTCCACCCTGCTACCCCGTAAACGTCAGTGGTTCGAAGTGAGGCTGCTCCCGTCAGGACCTGACCCGGTTTCCCCGATTAATGCAAGGAGAACGACCCTCCGGCCGTTTCTTTTGCAAACTCCGACTCTACAGGACAAGATTTCATAGTTGCTCGATGGGCTTATGGACCTCAGCAGGACCGTCCGCTGCTGTCACCCCCGCTATGACGATTTCGGGTATAGGGCACGCCAAACGCCCCGGTCAAGCCAAACATAGGGTTATTCTAAGTCATCATAAAAATAACTTCGCTCATGGGAGTCACATATTTCGCTCATATAGCCGATTATCTGTGTTTAACCTTGTGTAAATTCTTTCGTCTTAGGTAGTCAGAGTTATATACCATCCTTCCATAATCCTGATTACCGTGCTATATGTTAGCATGCAACATTGGTGATTCGAAATGAGCATACTGGGCCTGGAAGACCCGTGGATCATTGCCGCATACGCTGGATGCATCCTCACAGTCGCATTCTGCATCTACATCAGTTTGAGAAAGGGTAAAGAGTCCGATGAGGAGGATGATTCAAGTGACTGAGGGAATCGATCTGACCCTGTTCAGCGTAATGACTGTCATCTTCATCGTGATTACTCTTCTGCTTGGCTGGTATGGTTATAAGAACACTTCTGACAACCAGGACTTCCTACTTGGACGCAACAAGGCGAGTCCTCTTGTCATCGCATTGTCATACGGCGCCACCTTCCTCAGCGCATCCGCTGTGATAGGTTTCGGTGGGCAATCCGCTGTGCACGGTATGTCTTTGATGTGGCTTTGTTTCCTGAATCTCTTCGCCGGACTCGCGGTCGCTTTCCTCATCTTCGGAAAGAGGACCAGAAGGATCGGCAGAAAACTCGGTGCGGCCACATTCGCCGACCTGCTGGGAAAGATCTACCAATCCAAAGGTATCAGGACTTTCACAGCGATTTTGATTCTCGTTATGATGCCTGTTTATGCCGCCGCCGTACTGAAGGGCGGTGTGAACTCATTGGCCGTCATAACCGGTCTAACTGATTACTACAACTACATTCTCATCGGTCTTTCCCTGGTAGTGGGAATCTATGTCGTTTACGGAGGTATCATCGCTGTCATGTACAACGATGCATTGCAGGCTTCGATCATGTTCATCGGAATGCTTGTGATCCTCATCGTCACATGGGCCTACACCGGAGGAATAACCGCTGGTAATGAACAATTGGTCAGTCTCTGGGATCAGCGTATGGGTGACATCTCGGGATTGGGGGTTGCTCCCGGTTTCGAAGGATGGACACACATGTCCGAATTCGGATCCCGCGAATGGTTGACCGTGGTGACCACATTCATAATGGGTGTGGGTATCGGGGCCTTGACACAGCCCCAGCTCGTCGTCAGGTACATGTCCGCCAAGAACGACAAGGACCTCGACAAGTCACTGATGATCGGATCCATATTCATCATGGTCGTCGTCGGTGCCGCCTACACCATCGGTCCCCTGACCAATATATTCTTCAGCGAAAACCATGATGGGATGATGGCATTCGAATACATGTCTTACCTTGGATTGGGAACCGATTTCATCGTGCCCCAGTTCATCCTTGAGATATTCGAGAATATGACCTTCGGAGATGTCTTCATCTCCCTGTTCCTTCTGTCTTTGATCTGTGCGTCCATCTCTACGATAAGCGCACTCATGCACACGATCGGAGTTGCAGGAGGGTACGATCTGTTCTCGGTCTACAAGAGCAGGAAGACTGGTAAGCAGGCAGACTCGCAGTCCGTCAATCTGAACAGGGTGTTCATCGTGGTCTTCATGATCCTGGTGGTCGTTTACTGCTACATGATGCCTAACGACATCATCGCAAAAGCGACTTCCATCTTCATGGGTGTCACCGCAGCAGCTCTGCTCCCAGCTTACTTCTACTCACTGTATTCGAAGAGGCCGATGAAGAAGGCGGCCGTTTCCAGCATCTGTGTTGGTACGGTCACGTACATGTTCATCGCTCTCTTCCTCAATACCGGGCTAAGTATATTCATGCCTGTTTGTCAGTGGATCACAGGATCCAAGGTCCTGTTCCCTGACTCCATCATCGCGAACATCGACCCGCTGATCATAGCTCTGCCGCTATCGGCTCTGACATTGGTCGCGTTCGCATTGGTTCACAACAAAGAACCGCATACTGCCGCTACGAACAATTCATGAGGGATATCATGGAAGAAGAAATAGAGACGACAGTTGTAGGGTTCGAGGAGAAGCATACGATCTCGATCATGCTCTTCCTCTCCATCAACGGTGAGTGCAAGAAGATAGACGTCTACAGGAACGTGTCGTCCAACCCGCGCATTCCAGATAAACTGGACCGTCTTGAGGCCATGGGTCTGCTCACACAGAGAGTCACAAAAGGCTCTCGTGCAGTGACCGTAGAACTTACACCGAAAGGAAGGATCGTTGCAGACAAGCTCATAGAGCTGGATAAAATAATGAGAACCGATTAATTAGACCATCGCGATAGCGGTGTCATGAAACACAAGGTGATGGAACTCAGGAACGTATCCGTCATAAGAGACGGGAACCGCATCCTCGGTCCCATCGACCTTGACATTTTCCAAGGGGAGAGCGTGGCCATCCTGGGACCCAACGGGTCCGGGAAGACCACGCTGTCCCGCATTCTAAGTGGTGAGGTCTTTCCCTATTTCGACGAGGTTGAACCCCATCTGTTCAGGATATTCGGCAAAGAGAGATGCAGTCGTTTCGATCTCCTGAGGCATATCGGCGTCGTATCCATGGATCTTCAGAGCCTGTTCTCTCCCGGTATAACGGTCTACGAGGTCGTGTGCTCGGGTCTGTTCAGCGGATTGGGGATCCATCCGGACCGCATAGTGTCCGATGACATCGATTCTAAGGTAAAATCCGCATCAAAGATGATGAGTATCGATGATATCCTCGACCGTGAGGTCTCGAAGCTTTCTCTTGGAGAGATGAGGCGCGCCCTTATCGCCAGGGCCATGGTCCATGAACCCGATCTTTTGATCCTGGACGAGCCGATGACCGGATTGGACATAGTCATGAGATCCAGATTCAGATCCTTGCTTGATACGCTGATAAGGAACGGTGTCGGATTGATCCTGATCACCCATGATCTCTCTGAAATCCCCTCGTCCGTTGACCGCGTTGTCGCACTCAAAGAAGGTCATATACTGTACGACGGTAGCAAGAAAGATGTGCTAACCGATGACGTAATGACCGAACTTTACGGAGAAAGTATTAAGGTAGTGGAAGATAACGGTGCATACCAGATGATATTGGGAGGGTCCAGGATTTGACGCGCGTTTGCAGAGGATGTGGGAACGAGATCCCCGAAGGACAGGATTTCTGCTATGAATGCGGAGCGTGGGCGGATCAGGCCATTAGGATCGACAACAGAGGAGGCATCACGTATTCCGATATGTGCCTCAACTGCGGGAAGGCCCTTCCCAACGGATCGGAATACTGCCCATATTGCGGCGAGAAGGTCCAGTACACGGCCCCCAGCGAGCCTGCGGTCACAAGGAGGACGTTGAACGCCATGGACTATCTTTCCTTGGCCTTGGCGGTCATCCCCGGATTCTTCAATATTTTCGGCCTCGGTCAGATTATACAGCGCAGGTGGTCGAAGGCATTCGTCTTCATCAGCATGACGATCGTTCTCTACTATCTGGCGCCTTCCTTCAGTCAGAACCAGAGTACCACTGTTGTGCTCTTCTTCCTGCAGATAGGTCTGTTCATGTTCTCATTGTTGGATGTCTTCAGGAATGTCGGTAAGAGGGAACAGTGATGGACTGGACAGAGAAATACCGCCCGCAGTCGCTGGACGATGTCATCGGAAATCCCGGAGCAGTCAACACACTCAGGATGTGGGCCGAATCATGGAACAACGGAATCCCTGAAAAGAGGGCGTTGATCCTGATCGGTACTCCCGGTATAGGTAAGACCACATCGGCACAGGCATTGGCCAGGGACATGGGCTGGCCCCTCATCGAGATGAACTCCTCGGACCAGCGCGATGCCGCTGCCATAGAGGATGTGGCGGTACGCGGATCCAGATTCAACACGTTCTCCGACGATGGTTCCTATATGGACAGTTCCAAGGGACAGAGGAAGCTCATCGTTCTCGATGAGGCGGACAACTTCTTCGGCAATTCGGACAGGGGTGCGATCCCCGTCATCACCAGGCTCATAAAGGAGACGCAGCAACCCCTTATCCTGATAGTCAACGATTTCTACGAGCTCTCACGCAAATGCAGTGCAGCTAAGACCGATACGGTACAGATCACATTCCAGAAGCCTAAGGCACCTTCTATCGTCAAGGCCCTGACCAGGATCGCTCAGAACGAAGGAATAACGGTCGATCCGGGTGTATTGGACGTAGTGGCGGAGAGGGCAGGAGGGGACATGCGCGCAGCGGTCCGCAATCTGGAGTCTCTCTCCTTGGGACAGACCCATGTGACCATGGATATGGCCGAGGAGGTCTCTTACCGCGACAAGAGGAATGATATGTATTCCCTCATGGCCGCCATCTTCAGATCCGACGATGCAATGAAGGCCAGAGAGTTTATGCGCAACGTGGATACGGATCCTCCTGAGGTGGAACTCTGGGTCGACGAGAACCTTCCGTACGAGTATCTGGATAAGGGCGATCTCGTCCGCGGATATGAGAAGCTGTCCCGTGCCGACATCTATCTTGGAAGGGTCAGCAGGCGCCAGTATTTCGGATTCTGGTCCTATGCGAGCGATACGCTCACGGCAGGAGTCAACACGGCCCGTATGAGCAGCAGATACTCTCATGACCGTCTACATTTCCCATCGTATCTGAGCAAGATGTCCAGGAGCAAGACCGTACGCACACTGAGGAAATCGGTCGATCTCAATATAGCGATGTATCTGCATACATCGACAAAACGCGCGGACCTCGATGTGTTGCCGTATGTCAAACAGATGGTCGCCAACGATCAGGAGATGCGTGTCAAGCTCACAGAGGAACTGCTCCTCGAACCAGAGGAATTGGGATTCTTCTTGGACAAGAAACCGGATTCCAAGGATGTCAAGGCCGTCTACGCGATCATCGACGATAAGGCGAAGGCATCGGAAGCGGCCGTCAAGAAGACATCCTCCAAGAAGAAGCCGGAGGAACCGCCCGCCGTGACTGTGGAACCGGTCAAAGAATCGGAGGCCAAGCCAGCCGAACCCAAGAGGAAGAATCAGGCCAGTCTTTTCGATTTCTGAGGCGATAGCATGGATGAGGATTACAGGAACCTACTAATCAAGCAACAGTACCGTATCTATAATGACCATGCCGCCGTGAAACTCTGTCATTGGATGAAGGAGAGCATGCTGCACGAGCGTCATTGCTACAAGCAGGACTTCTACGGTATCCAAAGCCACAGATGCCTTCAGATGACCCCTGCCATCAACGAATGTAGCCATCTATGTACATTCTGCTGGAGGGTCCAGGGAAACGATTTCGAGGTCACCGATTGGGCAGAACCCAAGGAGATGCTCGACGCTCTGATCAACGAGCAGAGGAAGCTCATCCAAGGTTTCAAAGGGGATCCCCGCTGCGATCCGAAGAGGTTCGAGGAAGCGATGAATCCCAACCAGGTAGCCATCTCTCTTGCCGGGGAACCAATCACATACCCTTACCTTTCAGATTTCCTCAAGGAGTGTCACAGGAGGGGGATGTCCACCTTCCTGGTGACCAACGGTACCTATCCGGATCAGTTGGCAACTCTGGATGAACTCCCTACAAAGACCTATGTGACCGTCGCTGCACCCAACAAGGATATCTATCTCAAAGTCTGCAGGCCGAAGGTCAAGGACGGTTGGGAGAGACTGATGCGCACATTGGAGCTGATGCCCTCTCTGAAGACCAGTACGGTCATAAGGCACACCCTCGTGAAGGATCACAATCTTGGCTGGATAGACGAATATGCAAATCTTGACAAGATTGCCGACCCAGAGCTCATAGAACCCAAGGGATACGTTTTCGTAGGTGGATCGAGGCAGCGTCTGAGCATGTCATGCATGCCATCATTCCAGGAGATCACCGACTTCGCCAATGAACTCGGTTCAAAAGTGGGAATGGAAATCATCCGCCAGAGGGAGGACAGCCGTGTAGTGCTGCTCGGTCACCCCTGGCAGGAATTAGATGTTCGTAAATCCTATCAGCTGAACAATTAAGCCGAGATATGCAATTCACCGCTGTAGGCCAGGTAGCCCAACAGGATGATGTGGATTATCAGGAACAGATAGACCAGTTTGAACTTGATCTTACGGGTCTTGTGCCTGACCGACAGCATTCCGATGGTTGCCCCGAAGGGACCGAAGAATGCCAGCGTTATGAGGGTGGACTCCCTCGTCCTCCACATGTCGTTCTCTGCCTTGTGCTTATCCCAGACGAATGCCAGGAAAGCTATGACGTTCAGTACCAGATAGGCTATCAGGATTATCAGACGGATGTCCATATCCATGATATCAAATCTTCGCTACGAAATCGTCGATGACAGCGGCGAAACCGGATTCGTTGGTCTCTTCGGACTTCATAGGTATGCAGAATACATCGGTAAGTCCGAGTTCCTCAGCGATGGCAGCTGCCTCTGCCTGTTCTTTCTCTCCGTCCTTGGAGATGAGGACATACAGGTACTTCTTCTTGCCAGAAAGGACTTCCTGGT
>JAFUHJ010000054.1 GCA_017468935.1 Candidatus Methanomethylophilaceae archaeon | reverse complement strand
GAATCCCCTCTCGCTGAGGAGATGATGGCCGACAGGGAGAAGGAATGCGGGAATGGATGTATGATCGTCGTAGCCTGTCCCAAATGCTTCACCAAATACGACTCCCAGCCTGACGGTATACCTGTCCTGTTCCTGTCGGAGCTCGTGGCATGGGCCAACGGACATACGGAGACCTTCAAGTATCATAACATCCCGATCGAACCGGACAACGAAGAATTCTACAAACCGAGATTCGACGGAATCATACCCAAGGAAAGCAAGGGTATGCGTTGGTGAAAAAGGAAAGAGTGTGGGCAACCGCCCGCACATTAATTCTGATCTCAGTAGAACTCTACGGTCTGCTCGACCGAGACGATCATAATGCTCTTCTGTTTGAAATCCTTCTTCAGCTGATCGCAGATCTTGTGGATCTTATTGAGATCGAAACCTGCGAGATCGATGACCATGGACGTCTCGGAATCTATCGATCCGTCGTCATCCCTCCATGATCCGGTCGCCTTGGAAACGGTCATACCGTCGCCGTAGTCCATGATTATGTTCCCTGCGATGATCACGGCCTCATCGTAATCGATCTCTTCTCCAGAATCGTCGCTCAATCCGACGTAGAGGCGGTAGACCGTATCCCCTTCCTTGCAGTCGCACTGGTTGTTCAGCCATATGGCCAAACCGGCGGTGCATACGAAGGAAAGGACTACTGCGACCGTCAGGATCTTGATCGATGTCTCAGTGTTCATGGACACGGAATCGCGTTCACTTTATTTCAAACTGGCTTGCAGGTAGAAGGATTGTGTAGGGGGCGATGCCCCCCTGGAAAGGTTTCAGATGAGGTCCTCGAATCCCTCGACGACCTTGGGGTACTTCTCCTTGATGGCTTTCAGGAGGTTGTACACCGTGACGTTGGTGATCTCCGAGGTCTTGATGAGCTTGATGATCTCATCGATGGTGTCGTCGTCCAGGGTGGCGAGCTTCTCCTTTGCCATCCAGTTCCTGAACAGCTTGTCCTCCATCCTGTCGCGCCATCTCTTCTCGTAAGGCTGGAGGGCTTTCTTGGAGAAGTCTCCGGTCTTGTTGAGCTCTGCGAGGAGTTCTCCGGCGTACATACCGGTCCTGCATGCGTGGCAGATACCTCCGCCTGTGATGGGGTCGATGACTCTTGCGGCATCTCCCACGAGAACGAGGTTGTCCGCTGTGGTCTCGTCGAGTCCGGGCAGTGTGGAGACGAATCCTCCCATGATCTCGAGGATCTGAGCGTCCTTGAACCTGGGGTCCTCTGCGATCCACTTGTCCAGATAGTACTTGGCATCGGCCTTTCCGGTGCACTTCGTACCCATGACCCCGATACCGACATTGGCGATGCCCTCTCCCTTGGGGAATATCCAGATGTATCCTCCTGGGGCACAGGAACCGATGATGAACTCGCAGTAATCGGGTGCCACATCGAGGTTGCACATCCTGTACTGGATACAGGAATCGATGTCATTGAGCTTCAGTGTGGTGTCCATTCCGGCCCACCTTGCGACCTGGGACTCGTATCCGTCCGCGGCCACGACGACCTTTGCGCGGATCTCGATCTCCTCTCCCATGGACTTCGCCTTGATACCGACGAGCTTGCCGTCCTCGATGATGACCCCTGTACAGGACGTCCTCATCATGATCTTGGCTCCGGCCTTGGCAGCATCCCTGGCGAGGGCCTTGTCGAAGAGGTGCCTCTCGAGCACATATCCTACCTCGTTACCGGCCTTGGACTCGTCCAGCTGGTATGTGGTTCCTTTGGTGGATTTGATGATCGCACCCTTCATGTCTCCTCTGATCCATGCGGGTTCGGGTTTGATCCCTACTTCGTCCAGCCAGGACTTGGAGACACCTTCCGCACATCTGAGGGGTGCTCCGATCTCGGCCTTCTTCTCAAGAAGAATGACATCCATTCCGCCTTTGGCGCAGAACTTCGCCGCCATGCTCCCTGCGGGACCTGCTCCGACGACCACTGCATCGCATGTGTATGTCTTCATGGTTCACACCTTCGTTAGGGCACCCACGGGGCACAGCTTGACGCATCTGCCGCAGTCGATGCAGTCCTCATTGAATTCGAGAACGAAATCGTTGAGGAATATCGCATTCTTAGGACATGAACCGACACAGCCGCCGCAGTGCAGGCATTTGTCCACATTGACTGATATCATGTGTATCTCTCCGAACTCACTCTGGGCCTCTCTCGTCGATGGGCACGATGAGTGCGGCATCGATCTTGTCGGCCTCTTCCTTGTGAAGCTTCTTCCACTCCTCGAGAGGGATGGAGAACTTCGCTTCTATCTCTCTGCGGAACTCGGGTCCGCTGTTGTACGCACAGAAGGGGTACAGACGGCAGTCGGGTGTGATGTAGTGCACACCGCAGCGCCTTACCCTCTCTATGTCGTAGTTGTAACTGTCCTGGAAGTGCATTCCTGCGACCAGCATCATCTTCCATGAGAAGTTGGCCAGTGCCTTCTTGGAATCGCTTCCCATCACACCGGAGACGAGGTTGATGAAGCTCTTCTTCGTCATTCCTTCCGGCATCTTGCTCTCGTCGACACAGCTGTTCAGCAGTTTGATCAGCTTCATGGCGTAGAGCTTCTTGAATCTCGCATTCTCCATCTTGTCGGATATCTTGTTCAGTTCTCTGGAGAACCTGTCCACGTCCACGAACCTGGGGAAGGGCGTGACGTTGCCATTGTCGTCCTGGAACAGGTATGTCGCGATTCCGCAGTGGGGGTGTGTCGTGAATGTGACCTTTCCCTTTCCGAGCAGGAACGATGCGAACTTCGAGATGGGTGCTACCACTGGGACGGGGTACCAATCGTCCTCGGTGGTGTATCCTGTCTGCTTCTCCATCCTGTCGACGAGGTCGGTCAGCGTGAACCT
>JAFUHJ010000053.1 GCA_017468935.1 Candidatus Methanomethylophilaceae archaeon | reverse complement strand
TGAAGCCCTGCTGATCTGGAAGAGATATGACGGTCACAAGATGATCATCAATGGCAACAGCGAGAGGGGCCACAGTTTGGACACAGCTGTCATCATTCCTGTCAGGAGATCCGTTGGATTTGATTTCTCCAACCACACCCTCAGGAGGACCTTCGGACGTGAGACTTTCCATGCCGGTGTTGAGATAGAGACGATCTCCAAGATCCTCGGACACGAAAGCATAGACATGACTCTCAAGTACCTCGGTCTGAACATGGATGACATGAAGAAGGGGATGAACAAGGCCAAGTATTTCTTCGGAAACCTTTGACTCCTGCCAAAACTGGTTAGAAACCACTTTCTCAACCCCCTTACATAGCCAATCAGGGAGTGGGGACCATCCTTATCCAGCATCTTCGAATTTGGCAACTTACTGGTCAGGGATTCCTCCCATCCATAATCGAATGAATTAAAGGAGACTGCTGTCAGGCATCCGGATGATGTACAGGGATTTGGACAAAGACGTGTATTTTCTCAGATTAGTTAGAAGTGCATACATACAATCAAATCAGGGGACGGCGGCCGCCCTTGTCCGGCGCCTAGACATGCGGCCCGCTTTTACTTGCATTGATAATCTCATGACTATATCTTAATACATTATACCTGTTAATCATTGCAAATAGATCCAACCATTATTCGGTCGGGCGTCTGAAATGGTGATTGAATGAGTAAGGGAGAGAATGACGTAAAAACATCTGCGTCCGCGGATTCCAAGAAGCTGGCCCTGGTGCTGATGGCTGCTGCGTTCATGCTGTGCGGTACATATATCGTCGCGGTCGGAGCGGAATCAACGGATGCTGTAATACACGACGGGGATACAGGAATACACGACGGGGATACAGGAATGATCCACACTACCTGGAATTCAGGAAATTGTGTGGTCACGTATGATAGCCAATGGATGCAGAAAGACTCTGCAGGATTGATCCAGATAGGCGATGGTATCCTAAAGGTCAGCGGAAATGGCCCCATGGAGGACTATCACCATGTAGACCACACCGATTGCTCCACCACCCCGTGGATAGATAGGGCCGCATGGGCTTCCCCGTACTACGGATGCAATAAGCTGATCATAGAGGAAGGCGTGACCCATATCGGATCCTTCGCATTCTTCTGCTTGAGATTCTCTGAAGTTGTGCTTCCCAGCACCCTGACCAGTATCGGAGACAGCGCATTCGAAAGAACCGAACTCAAATCCATAGTCATCCCAGACACTGTCACCAAGATGGGAGACCAGATCTTCAAGGACTGCACCCAATTGACTTCCGTCAAACTGCCGAACGGCATAAAGGAACTTGGACTAGATGTGTTCTACGGCGCACCCATCCCAGAGATCGAACTTCCAAGCTCGATAAGGGCTTTGAACGGAACGTTCAACAACTCAGGTATAAAGTCGATAGTGATACCGGATGGCGTCACGAAGATTGCTTCGAGAACATTCTCACGCTGCAGTGATCTGAAGACAGTCGTTCTCCCTGATTCCGTCACGGCGATTGAAGGGTGGTCATTCGACGGCAGCGGAATCACCGAAATAAAGCTGGACAACATAAAGTCCATAGGAAATGATGCCTTCAAAGGATGCGAATCTTTGAAATGCGTCATACTCCCTGAAGGTCTGGAATCGTTAGGAAGCAGCGCTTTTGAAAATTGTACATCTCTCGAATATGCATATATCCCCGATAACTTCAAAGAGATTCCGGGAAGCTTGTTTAGTGAATGCAAATCGTTGAAAACGATAGTCCTGCCCGCTTCCATTGAATCGATAGAGGGTCATGCCTTCGCCGGTACTCCGTTAGAATACGTCAATATCCCCGATTCCGTCAAATCCATAGGCATGTGTGCATTCAGCTCGAACAGCCTGACGTCAGTGGTCATACCGGCTTCCGTCAAATCCATAGACGCGATGGCATTCACATCCGAGACCCTGAAATACATATCTATCGAAGGGACTGATGTCGACCTCGGTTTCTTTACCTTCCTAAGCACAAACCTGGAAACATTCAACGCACCTGCGATCAACGACCCGCAGATAGCCTCAAAGTACATGGGCTCATTCACCTCGATGATATTCTACGAAAGCGATAAGACGACAAAGGTTGAACCAGTGACTGCGGGTGCCATCGGCGGATACACATGGACTTCCATTGGAGCTCCGGAGAAGGACAGCGTGTACAAGATCCCGGATCCGAAACCGGAAACGCTCACCTACACGTGGATGAACTACGACGGTACAATACTTCAGAAGACCACAGGGGTACCCCTGAACGAATGGCCTTCGTATGAGGGAGAAGACCCTGTGAACAAATTCGGACTCACGTTCTGCGGCTGGAACTCGGTGGAGGACAGATACGGCAACGTGTTCCTTTTGGCTACATACCAGGTGGGAGAAGTCACCGATGTCGGCGGAGACGACGGCATGGACGGCGAGGATGACTCTCCTGATGACTCTCCTACTGACGACACTCCGAAGACAATCGCCACAGTGATCGTTCTTGCTGTAACGGCTATTTTCATCGCAGCCGTTGCACGCAAAGATTGAAACGATTTATGAGGGGGAGGGCTGCACAACGGCCCGATCCCTCGGCATTCTAATATGATTTTATCCAAGAAACTTACCAAATAACTGTTGAAACTATTGTTCAGTTAACCATCTTCTTGAATCCAATTGTTGTGCCATACTTTTCTTTCAAAATCCATCTGAGGCCCGTATTTATCATACCATTGGACATGTTGTTCGCATCCTCCAGAGTTATGATGTTGCTGGCCAGACAATTCAAGAACATATGCACAAGACCTGATATGATAATGGATAGTGTCTCTGCGGTCTGTGTACTCGGTTCTTCCACAGTTATCTGGAGATCGTTGAGCATCCTATTCTCGATGTAAGAACGATATCTCATAGAGAAATCCGGATCCTTGTACTCCATGACCAATGGGATCAGATATCTTTCATTCTCCAAGAACATCTTTTGGAAACGCGGTATGAAGGATTGGAAATCACGATTCTCGTTGTTACTGGTCTCAAAGAGTTCGTGGATCAAATCTATCTGTTTCTGTTTTATGGAATCTAGAACCTCATCGACGTCTTTGTAGTAATAGTAGAATGTGGAACGCGTGATGCCCGCATTAGTACAAATGTCCCCTATGGTCACCCTCCTCTTCTCCTGCGAGATATATAGTTCCCAAAATGATTCCTGAATGGCCATCAGAGTCCTGTTCCTTGCCGCTTCGTATACTCCCATACATCATTCTCCAATTTCTTACATAATGATTGATTTTGTAGTATTTTATTTAAACCAAGTAATATTGTATTAAATATTGAACAAAAAATCCATACTGTGAGGTCATAAAAAATGGCACTTAAGAACCTATTTGGAACAGTTTCCCCCTCATCCGCCTGCGGCAGTGCATGCGGATCCGGGGACAAGAAGAGATCCTCTGCATGCGGAAGTGCCTGCGGCTCTGGCGACAAGAAGAGGTCATCCGCCTGCGGCAGTGCATGCAGATCCGGGGACAAGAAATGAATTAAACGGTCCCCTGAATCCAGGGGGCCACTTTCGATATCATGGATTATTTCGCTTTCCAATGGCATATCACCGAAGCCTGCGATCAGCGCTGCAAGCATTGCTACATCTACTCTTTGGGGAGCCATGCCAAATTCACAGAGATGCCCGTAAGGGACATGAGGACGGTCTTGGACAACATCAAGGAATTCTGCAGGAAGGCCAAACGTCTTCCCTACCTGTACATAACAGGCGGGGACCCTATACTGCATCCGGACTTCTGGACCTTAGCAGAAATGCTGAGATCGGATGGAATCCGTTTTGCGATACTGGGCAATCCGTTCCATTTGACCGATGAAGTATGCAGAAAACTGAAGGATTGTGGCTGCTGCAAATACCAACTGTCCCTTGATGGTCTGAAAGAGACTCATGATGATATCAGACAGCCCGGTTCATACGATTCCACGTTGAGTGCTATACCGCTTCTGAAGAAAGCAGGGATTGATGTCGCCATCATGACCACGGTCTCCAAATGGAATGTCAAGGAGATACCTGAACTCATCGACGAGGTCGTCAGGAACAAGGTCGACATCTTTGCGTTCTCTCGCTACTGCCCTTCGCTGATGGATAGGGATACGACTTGCAGCCCCCAGGAATACAGGGACATGATGTGTAGATGCTGGAAGAAGTTCGAGCAGTACAGGGATTCGGACACGTACTTCAACCTTAAGGACCACCTCTGGACCTTGTACAGATATGAGATCGGTGATTTCGATCCCAGAGAGTTCCCTGATGACGAATATGTATATGGTGGATGCAACTGCGGCAATTCCCATCTTACCATCCTGTCCGATGGTGCTGTATATGCATGCAGGAGGATGGAGAGCAAGGTAGGCAACGCCCTGACAGATGACCTGTACGATCTGTTCACTGGACCCAAAATGGATGCATACAGAGTTTACGAGAATTTTGAGAAATGCTCCAAATGCGAGCTGCTACGTTTCTGCAGAGGCTGTCCAGCCGTTGCCCAAGGATATCATGGAAATATGTATGCGGCTGATCCCCAATGCTGGAAGGTGATTCAAATTGATGAAGGCAGTTAAGATAGACAGGATAACACCAGCTGATGAAGTATCTTTGACGGAAGTCCCGATACCTTCTGTGCGTCCGGGATGGGTCCTGGTCAAGGTTAAGGCCTTCGGGATGAATCATTCCGAGAAGATCCTGAGATTGGGGGAGATCGAGGCTGATTATATCTCCAGACCTGTGATTCCCGGGATCGAATGCGTAGGAGAGGTAGAGGATCCTTCGGATACCGATCTGAAGAAAGGAGACAAGATCATCGCGATGATGGGCGGAATGGGGCGCAGCTTCGACGGCAGCTATGCAGAGTATGCATTGCTTCCAGTACATCACGTCTTCAAAGTGGAAACGGACCTTCCGTGGGACGAATTGGCCTCCATTCCCGAAACATATCTTACCGCATGGGGATCTTTGTTCGAGTGTTTACAGCTGAAGAAAGATGAGACCCTTCTGATCCGTGGAGCGACCTGCGCTTTAGGATACGCAGCGATAGATATCGCGAAGGCATTGGGATGCAGGATCATCGGGACGACCCATCGCGAAAACAAACTTGGACTCCTGAAAGGGGTCGACGAAGCAGTTCTGGATAACGGGGAGCTATCAGAGAAGGGGTATATTGTCGACAAAGCCTTGGACCTGATAGGTCCCAAAAGCATCCTGGACACATTACGTACCGTGAAAAAGGGTGGCATAGTCTGCGATACGGGGATCCTCGGCGGAGTTTTCGAACTGAACGGTTTCGACCCCATTAAGGACATTCCTAACGGGGTCTATCTTACCGGATATTTCAGCAACTATCCTACACAGGAACTGGTGGACAGCATCTTCCAATTCATCCGCGACCATGATCTTCACCCAACATATGCACAGCGGTTTGATTTCAAGGAAATCCGCGATGCCTGTAAGGCGTTGGATGAAGGCAAATCGAACGGAAAGATTGTCGTCGTCATATGATGATTGAGACAAGGATACATCTGTCGATTGGACTTCTCCAAGCATTTCAAAAATCATCATCCCGATAATGAACGCTTACAGCATAGCTGTTTACTCCGTCTTGGTCGTGAGGCTCCGCCTGCAGAACCAATCTCTTCCGATAATGGTCTTGACGAGAAGGACAGGGCCATAATCCAATGCATCTTGCAGAACAGCTCTTCCAGTAAGCAGGAAATAGCAGAGATCACTTCGATACCTCTCAGCACCGTAAAATATCGAATATCGAAATTATCATCGGCAGAGGTCATTAGAAGGGAAGGAAGCAACAAGAAAGGGCTCTGGGTAGTCAATAAGGAGAAGCTCTGAACTGGATTTATCGGCTAATTTATCAGCTAACTTATCGGTCCATTTTTAACCGATAAATTCACCATGACCGCATATTTGGTTTCTTAAAGTGTAAATGAAAGTGCATGCAGACCACATGCACCAAAGGATTTCAAGGACCGTTTGGGCATCATGCCGGAAGAGAAACCTCAAGAGGATTACCGTGGAAGCTCATCAGGACCTTGACAGATTATGAATACAACTTCATATCAGCACTCGAAGAGCAAAAGGCCATCAAAAGGTTACAACAGATAATGGCTGAACAGAACGCAGAAGATCGGAATGACGATCGACATTAGGATACATCTATGATGTATCACTCGCACCGATGATATAGTTAATTGATTTTAAATCAATTAAAAAATTAATTGTTCTTAAAACAATTAGTTAAGAAGTTGTTTTATAATCAAAAATCTATCCATTCAATATGTCGGATGGAGAGCTCATTGGAAGAAACTCGGAACTGGCATATCTTGAGGGCCTTTGGAACAGGAAAGGACTGGTCACCTGCTGTATATGGGGTCGCAGGAGGGTGGGCAAGACATCTATCCTTAGAGAATTCGGTAAAGGTAAAAGGACCCTTTATCTGCAAGGGATCAAAGGATCGTATTACGAGAACCTTTCATCATTATCACTGGACATATCTGAATTCCTTGGAGAGGATATCCCGCAATCGCAGGATCTATCACATCTGATGAAGATGATAGAGGAAATTTGCAAGCAGGAACATACCCTGGTCATCTTTGATGAACTCCCCTATCTGCTGGAATCTGCACCTCAGGCCCCCTCTGTGATACAGAAATCGTTGGACAAGGGCCTGAAAGGACTGGACTGCATGTTCGTCATCTGCGGCTCATCGATCTCCGTCATGCGCAGGGAGACCGAGGATGCCGGCAAACCCCTGTACGGAAGGTTCGATAACAGGAAACAGATCAAACCCCTATCGATAGAGGCATGCAGGGAATTCCATCCGAATATGGATTGCGAAACGTCCCTGAGATGGTACTGCACCGTTGGAGGTATCCCTTACTATCATCTGAATACAGATGGCAAGGACTATCGGCAGCTCATCGAGGAGAAATTCTTCGACGATGACAGTTCATGGAGGAGTGATGCGGCAAGCATCATCCTCCAGGAATTCGATGGGAATAGGGATTACACCGGGGCCGTCAAATGCATTGCGGACGGGACGGTGAGACAATCCGAGATAGCCGACAGACTGATAATGGACCGCGCCGCATGCAAGAGGCTGCTGGACAATCTGGAATTCGTCGGTATCGTGGAACGCAGGACCCCTATGGGTAACTCCCCGAAGAAACCGGTGTATTCCATCAAGGACCCTTTCATCTCATTCTCCTACAACATCATAAGCAACAATATCAGGATGATCGAGAACGGTTCTTCGAAAACTGCTGTATATGATTTCCTCAAGAACGATATAAACAGTCAGATTGGGCAGATGTTCGAGAAACTCTGTGGTGAATGGCTGGACTCGAAATATACCGTGATTGAACGTGGTCAGTGGTGGGGGAGGATCGATGACACTGACGTGGACATAGATGTCGTAGCAAAAATATCAGACGAACATCGCCTGATACGCACATTGGTGGGAGAGTGCAAATTCAGCAGGAAACCCGTTGGATTCACCGCATACAATACGCTTGTATCCAGAGCGAAGGTCGCGAAGTTCACGGAGAATGTCATATTCGTTCTATTCTCTGCGTTGGGATTCGAAGAGGATCTTATCGATTACTCGGAAGAGAACGGCGTCATCCTGATCGATGGAAAGACGCTATATGGGGATAAAGCTCCGCCTACCATCTTTAACGAATGATGCCGGACGGTATACATCATGATTGGTCTGGGATACTTGCTTACCGCTCTTGGACCCAATAGTAATCCTCCACGGTACCCGTCTCGGGGAGGCCTGCCTCCGCACGGAGGCAGACTGGTATCTCTCCACCTTCTTTTCAAACTGACAGTCGTCCAGAGGGCTTGCTCTCCCCCCCCCCTGTACCCCCTACTGTTAGGTTAATTACTTTTTAGGTTCTAGACACTTTTAAGTGGGTAAATCTGCACGTGTGCAATCGCCTGCTCCGCGGCGATTGCACTACGTACAAGTTCAGAAAGGACGGTCCGGGCCTCGCTACGCTCGTACGGACCTTATTGACCATGAGGATATGCCATACCTGTGCCTGATATCAGCAGAGACCAGAACTGCGGAGATAGCACATCGTCCTCAGGTTCCTCCAGTCACGGTATCCCCTTGCACGTGACTTCACACCCTGTATCACAGAGTTTATACCTTCCATCACACCGTTGCTCATTCCCGAATCGAACCAGTTCAGTATCTCGTTGAAGTGATTGTCCACAAGCTTGATGATATCTCTCAGAGCTCCAATCCCCGAATACTCCGCTGTCAGCAGCCATGACAGCAGATGGTTCGCTGCGTCATACTTCGATTCGTAATCCCATGTGTCCCTAAGGGATTCCTTGAGCTGATATACCGTTCCTATCTCCGGATGGGATGACAGGATATCCGATATCCTGTCCTTCTGATCCATGTACAGATTGTCATGATTTCTAAGGAGAAGGAACCTCTGTCCTTTGAGATTGGTGGCCTCCCTCATCCTCCCGGATTCCCTCAGCATGTTCCATTCATGCCTCCTGGACCTGTCCACGGCCATGGTCATGTGCTCCATGACATGGAACCTGTCGTATGTTACGATGGCATCCGGGAACTCCATCGCTATACCGGATTGGAATCCCTTCCCCATGTCGCAGCATATGTATCTGATATTCTCTGCCCTTCCGCCATGCTCCTCCAGATGCTGTCTGAACCTGGCTACAGCTGAGGAATCGTTGCCGTATGTGACGAATATTATCCTGTGTTCCTCATCGGCGAATATGCTGATGTAGTCGTGACCGCGCTTGCACGCGGTCTCGTCAACATAGAACCTGGTCAATCCGGACAGGTCCAAATCCTTCATCCTGTCCTCCACATGCCTGTCCAGTATGTTCCACAGCCTGCGATGATCGGTGTTCAGGAACCTCTCTGTGGCATTCACTGGCATCTCCTTCATCAGCAATACCGCCCTGGCCTCGAAGAGCAGCGTGAAACCGCTACCCTTGTCGGCCCACGGGACATCCAGCATCGTGACCTTCGAACATTTCGGACACTGCATCCTGTCCACAGCACAATGGATATGGCATTCCATGTCGAAGAGATCGGAATGCTGCCATTCCCTCTCCCTCTTGTCGTAACCTCTGCATTTGACACCGCAATCAGGACAGAAGAACTCGAACCTCCCGTTGTTCCTTATGCGTATATCCACGCGCGTCTCCGCGTCATCAACGATGACTGATGACACGACCCAAGGATCCTCCAGGTGCAGGAACTTCGTGAACAGCTTCTCGGCATTCCCCAACATCGGAGAATGAATCGGATACCCTCAACATATACGTTTCATCCCTTCAGAACGCTGGCCCACTCGATTCTGCCTAGAGGCACTTTTTAAGACACGAATTGGGAAGCCACCCCACCAGCTATTACGGAGAGGAAGAACATCCCCGCCCATCGGCAGTGATAATGCAGTATA
>JAFUHJ010000052.1 GCA_017468935.1 Candidatus Methanomethylophilaceae archaeon | reverse complement strand
GCCTGTCTCGCGAAACTTCTCTGGACCTCTGGATCCTCATTTGTTACGTAACCGTACGCCATGATGCCCAGAAACACGAATTACAATTTAAGACATACGATATGTTATGTAATTGAAATTAGTGTTACTGGTAATGAATACGGGAGTGATCGTCCTAGGACAGCATTCGGACTCCGCCGGGGAAAGGGCCGTTGCGGAGAGGTGCGCAGGGTCCCTGAGGGATAACGGAAGGAGGAATGTAAACATCGCATTCCATTACGGCACACCATCATCGGACATCGTGATGGAGAGTATGAATCTGGACGGTGTCGATACCTTTGTCATCCTCCCTCTGGCGATCTCCGAAGGCAGAATGACCGTCTGGAATATGCCCGGGAAATTGGGCCTTCCTGACAACTGCGGTTCCTGGAGGATGATGAACGGCAAGGATGTCGCCACCAGATTCGCCACCGCACTCGGGAAGAACGATGCCCTTGCGGACGACCTGATCGAAAGAGAAGGTCCTCCGGACGACGGTACGGTCCTGCTGCTCATATCATACGGTTCCGCGAACAGGGAATGTTCTGACACAGCGGAATTCTATGCATCCAAACTCAAACAGGAGGGATGGAGGGCGGAGATCGCATACTGCCACCATGGCAGGACTGTCATAGACGTGATATCGGACCTGAAACTGAACGGTACCAAGCGTATTCGTGTCATCCCCCTCTTCATCGCATTCGACGGTCCCTCCGCCGAACGTGCGAAGCACAAATTGGAAACATCTGGGTTGGATATCGTCTACTCCAAGCCCGTGTCCGATTTGGGATCGTTCTACAAGATCCTGGATTCGAAGGTTCCGGAAGGGTGGTAAGACCTCCCGAGAGCCCTGAGCATCCCCCTCGAAGGGCAATGGTTAAAAGCAATGGGGGGGTACACTTTTCTAATGACTAAACAGACGAACGCATACTTCATCGAGCGCCAGCAGGATTACGAGTCCTCAGCTAGGAGCTATCCGCGCAAATTCCCCGTTGCAATAGTCAAGGCAAAGGGTTCTTGGGTGGAGGATGTCGAAGGCAAACGCTACATCGACTTCCTGAACGGTGCAGGTACACTGGCCCTTGGTCACAACGATGACGAAGTGAGCCAGGCAATGATCGAGTTGATCCAGTCCGGAGCCTCCCTCCATACACTGGACCTCGTTACTCCTAAGAAGGATGAGTTCGTCGAGAATCTGTTCTCGATCATCCCTCCGGAGTTGGCCAAGAACGCAAAGGTGCAGTTCTGTTCCCCGTCGGGTTCCGATGCTACGGAAGCGGCGATCAAACTGTGCAAGACGGCCACCGGAAGGAGCACAGTCATAGCATTCTCGGGCGGATACCACGGTATGAGCCACGGTGCCATGGCACTCACAGGTAACCTGAACGCCAAGAGCAAGGTACCCAACATCATGCCCGGAGTTCAGTTCATGCCCTACCCATACTCCTACCGCTGCCCCATGGGACTCGGCGGAGAGGCCGGTACAAAGGCTTGCATCAATTATTTCGAGAGACTTCTCAAGGACCCCGAAAGCGGAGTCATCAAACCCGCAGCGGTCATCCTGGAAGCTATCCAGGGAGAGGGCGGAGTGATCCCCGCACCCGTGGAGTTCCTCCAGGCCGTAAGAAGGGTCACGAAGGAACTGGACATCCCCCTCATCTGCGACGAGATCCAGTGCGGTATGGGACGTTCCGGAAAGGTGTTCGCATTCGAGCACGCCGGTATCGTGCCCGACGTCATCCTGATCTCCAAGGCCATCGGAGGAGGACAGCCCATGTCCGTCGTCGTATACGACAAAAAGCTCGACGCCTGGACTGCAGGTGCCCATGCCGGAACATTCCGCGGGAACCAGCTCGCCATGGCAGCAGGATCCATCGTCATCAACAGGATAAAGCAGCCCGGATTCCTGGCAGATGTCACCCGCAAGGGAGACCGCCTCAAGGCCGGACTCATGAAGCTCAAGGACGAGGTATCGATCATCGGTGACGTCCGCGGAACAGGACTCATGCTCGGTATCGAGTTCATCGACCCCAACGGACCCAAGGACATCATGGGAACGCCCATGCCCGACGGGGACATCACAGCACGCGTGCAGCACCTCTGTCTGGAGAATGGCCTCATCATGGAGAAGGGCGGACGCTTCGGATCCGTAATGAGATGCCTCTGCGCACTGACCATCACGGACGATGAGATCGACCAGGCCCTGGCGATCTTCTCTAAGGTCGTGAAAGAGGTCGATGCGGATGTCAAGAAGCAGTGATCCGTATCTGCTCACCGAGACCGAAGAGGTCAAGGAGAGATTCTCCCAGATGATAGAGAAGACCCTGAAGGCCATACTGGATTCCTATTCCGACGGCAGCGCCTACTCCGGGATGGGACCATACGAGCTCAGGGAGAAGATCGCATCGCTGGGATTCCTTCCGGACGAAGGGAAAGGATTCGAAGCCGTGCTGGAG
>JAFUHJ010000051.1 GCA_017468935.1 Candidatus Methanomethylophilaceae archaeon | reverse complement strand
TATCAACAAGCATACCAAGACCCAGCAGATTTTAGAGAGTGAAATCAGGAGCCAGATATCATCTGACAGCGTCGAATCTATCGAGGACGAGGTAAAAGCCGTCATCGATAAGAGGAATGATCTCAATCAGAGAATCACCGAATTAAACGCAAAGAAGAAGAATCTCGAGCTCCTTGCAAGACTGCCTATCGACATCGACCAGTACTCTGGTTACAAGAGTATCGTGGCGATGATCGGTACCGTGGAGAGCGATCCCACAGCGGCCGTGGCCGATATGGGTGAGTTGTTCGTCTCCATGGACAAGAAGAACGGCAACGTCGTGGCCCTGTTCGTCAAGAACGAGGACAGGACGAAGGCCCAGAACATCTTGTCCGAACACGGATTCACAGAGATCACCGTGCCTGAGGGCTCGGGAACTGTGGCGTCGAACCTGGCTATCGTCACCGGGGAACTGGAGGTCGTAGCTAAGGAAATCGAAGCAGTCGAGAAGGAAACAGAGGTTCTTTTTGAGAAACACAAACACTTCCTTAGAGCTTGCGATGAGGAATTGACAGTGGATTCTGAGAAGGGTACATTGCCCGTCAGGATCGCTTCCACGAAATACACGTTCGTCATGGACGCGTGGGTACCAACCTACGAGGCCGGCGACATAAAGAACACCATCGAGTCGAAGGTAGGCAAGGTCTACGTCAGCATCGAGGAGAACCGTGGAAGGACAGTCGAGGAATCGGAGAAGCAGGAAGAGAGATTCCAGACCGTGCCCACTAAGATGAAGCACGGCAAAGTCACAAAATTGTTCGAATATCCGACATTGATGATGTCGGTACCCAAGTATAACGAGGTCGATCCTACGGTATTGATCTCCATTTTCCTGCCGTTGTTCTTCGGATTCATGGTAGGAGACTGCTGTTATGCGATACCCTTCATCATCCTCGGAGCATACGGTCTGAAGTTCGCCAAGAACCCTGACTGGCGCGCAATCGCGACAGTCCTGTTCTTCGGAGGAATCTGGGCATTCATCTTCGGTTTCTTCTTCTTCGGAGAGGCCTTGGGAATGCACTTTGTAGGACCGCAGGGCGAATCGGTCACGTACACATGGGCATACCTGTTGCACTTGGACAACCTTGAGCACTTCTTCGAGTCCTTCCTTATCGGCGGACACGGAGTAGGAAAGATCGATCCCGATTATGTAGGACTGCTGCTTAGGCTTTCCGTCTACGTCGGAATCGTCCACCTGGCAATCGGATACCTTGTGGGACTTTACAACAAGAGCGTCCAGCACGGATTCAAGCACGGATTCCTTGAGAAGGGAGGTCCTCTCCTTATCTTCATCGGAGTCGTGATCGTTGGATACGCGTTCGGTTGGGCACTTATCATGGACGGCTATTCCATCGGAGAGATGTTCTCACACACGAACGTCCTCGTGGAGATGATCGTCGGTATCGTGTTCATCGCGGCGGGTGCTGCATTGGTCAAGAAGTCTGAGGGAGCGATGTCTATCCTCATCGAGACCGTCGATGCATTCGGAAACATTCTTTCATACACTCGTCTGGTCGCGATCGGTATGTCCAAGGCCGGAATGGCATTGGCATTCAACTATATCGCGCTTGGAATGATTGCCGGAATCAACCCTGATCCGGCACAGGCAGGAGAAGTATCGGTTATCATGGTAATCATCGGATTGCTGATATTCGCATTCCTGCATCTCATGATTTGGACTCTGGCCATCCTTTCGGGTGGATTGCATGCATTAAGGTTGCAGCTCGTCGAGTTCATGATCAAGTTCTATGAGGGAGAGGGAACAATGTTCACACCCCTCAGATTCAAACACATCAAAACGATTTCAGATATATCAACAAAAGAGGCATAAAAATGGCAGTAGATGCAGGATTAGGATTTATCGCAATTGGAGCAGGACTCGCAGTCGGACTCGCCGGACTCGGAACAGGACTGGCACAGAAGGACATCGGAGCAGCAGCAGTCGGAGCAATCACAGAGGACTCCAAGATGCTGGGAAAGGCACTGATGTTCATGGTGCTGCCTGAGACTATCGTTATCTTCGGACTGGTCATCGCAATTCTCGCATGTTTCGTGCTCCCCGGTATGGGCAACTGAGTTTCCTCACAAGAATGAGGTAATCTCATGGCATTGAACGACGTAACCGCGGAGATCAAGACTCTGGCGGAGAACGATGTGAAGGCGATCGAGGCCGAGACGGCACAGGAGATCGCACGCATCCAGTCCGAGACAGAGGCGAAGATCGCCGGGTTAAAAGAAAGCGAAGACAAGAGGCTAGCGGATGCCATCGCCCGCATGGACCGTCAGGAGGCCTCCAGCTCAGAGCTGGAGAGCAAGAAGATCGTCCTTGCGAAGAAGAAGGAGATCCTCTCGAACGTCTTCGACGAGACGCTCAAGGAGCTTGAGGACGCCGATCCAAAGGACAAACTCAAGCACTACGTAAAGATGGTAGCGTACGCGAAGACGATCATTCCAGAGCCCATTGTGATCATGTCGAAGGACGACAAGTTCACAGCGAAGCAGCTGGAGGTCGCAGAGGTCAAGAGGGACGCTAAGATCAAGGGAGGACTCATCATCCAGAGCGAGGATGGTCAGATCGAGATCGACATGCAGTACTCTGCCCTTCTCCGCACCGTATGGGACCGCGGCATCAAGGACGTCTCCGACATTCTCTTCGGGTGAAGAAAATGTTCGGGTTCAGTAACAAAAAGGGCAACTACGCATACACCACGACCAGGGCCAAAGCGAAGAAGTCGCTTCTGCTCAAGGAAGAGGATTACAACAAGATGCTCCAGATGAGCACTGCTGAGATCGCCCGCTTCATCTCCGATTCAGGATACTCCAAGGAGATGATCGACCTCGGAAGCAAGATCGAGGGAATGGATCTCGTAGAGCGCGCAACCTACAGGCACATGGCGGACTCCTTCAAGACTCTCTTGAACGGGTCCCAGGGAGAGCTTCACACCCTCCTCGCCGCATACCTGGAGAAGTGGGACAACTGGAACATCAAGGTTATCCTTCGTGGGAAATCGTACGGTCTGTCGGCGGACGACATCAGGGACGACCTTGTCCCCGCCGGAAATCTGAGCTCCGAAGAGCTAGAAAGACTGATCGGGATGGAATCTCTCGATGAGATCATTGCAGCATACTGTAAGGACGAATCGATCACTATCCCCGCAGAGATAATGACCCAGTACAAGGCCGACGGCAACCTCGGTCAGATCGAGGACTACCTGGACAAGTTCAGGTACACCAGGCTGATCAAGATCGTCAGCGCTGATACAGTCGCTTCGCGCATGTTCCTCGACTACATCAGGAGGGACATCGACGTGAGGAACTTCGAGACGATCATGAAACTGAAGTCCGAAGGGATCTACGGCGACAAGGTATTGGAATACATAATCCCCGGTGGAAAGCAGATCGACGCCAAGTTCGCCAAACAGCTGGCGGACTACGAGAAGATCACCGACACCTATCCCGATATCACACAGCTCGATTTCTACGAATCCGTCAAAGACATCATCGACAACGGCGGCAACCCATTGGAGGCCTCGATCGAAACGAGGAAGTTCCAGAGGGAGCAGGCCAAGAAATTCTCGTCAGAGTACCCCTTGTCCGTACTTCCTGTAATCGACTACATGATCAGCATGGAGATCGAGACCAGGAACATCAGGACCATCGCGAGGGGACTCGAGAGCGGCCTTGACAAGGAAACTGTCAAACAATTGCTGGTGATCTGATGGAAATCGCAGTATTGGGAAGTGAGGAGTTCACACTCGGATTCAGGCTTGCCGGAATCAGGCGCGTATTCGTAGCGACCCCAGAAAACTATCAAGAAAAGATGCTGGAAGCAATATCCCAGCCAACAATCGGTATCCTCGCAGTGGATGCGAAGGACCTCGACAACCTCCCCGCCGCCACCAGGCACAAGGTGACGGAGTCGATCCAGCCCGTCGTAGTAGCGGTAGGCGGATCCGACGAAGACCTCCGTGAGAAGGTCAAGAGGGCGATTGGCGTAGATTTATACAAGAATGAGGATGATTGAATGAGCACTGAAGGTGTAATTTACAGGGTCGCCGGACCTGTCGTGACCGCCACAGGTATCTCGCCCAAGATGTACGATGTCGTACACGTTGGAAACGAGAAGCTGATGGGAGAGGTCATCAAAATCGTCGGCGAGTACTCCATCATCCAGGTCTATGAGGACACAGACAACGTCAAACCGGGAGAGCCTGTCACAAACACAGGAAAGCCCCTGTCAGTTGAGCTCGGTCCCGGACTCTTGGAATCCGTTTACGACGGAATCCAGAGGCCTCTCCCCGTTCTGAGGGACAAGATGGGAGACTTCATCTACCGTGGAGTCTCAGCACCTGGATTGGATCACGAGAAGAAGTGGGACTTCGAGCCCACAGTGAAAGAGGGCGACACAGTCTCCCAGGGACAGATCATCGGTATCGTCCAGGAAGGACCCATGGAGCACAAGATCATGGTCCCCATCGGACTCAACGGAAAGGTCGACTCGATCAAGGCAGGAAGCTACACGATCGACGACACCGTCGCCGTCATCGACGGAACCGACGTCTGCATGGTCCAGTACTGGCCTGTACGTAACCCCAGGCCCGTCGAGGAGAAGTATCAGCCCGATATTCCCCTCGTCACAGGACTCCGTGTCCTCGATACCATGTTCCCCCTCGCAAAGGGAGGAGCAGCAGCTATCCCCGGAGCTTTCGGAACAGGAAAGACCGTCACACAGCAGTCGCTCGCCAAGTACTCCGATGCAGAGATCGTCGTCTACATCGGATGCGGAGAGCGTGGAAACGAGATGACCGAGGTTCTTACGGAGTTCCCCGAACTGGAGGACCCCAGGACCGGAATGAAGCTCATGAAGAGGACCGTCCTCATCGCCAACACATCCAACATGCCTGTGGCGGCAAGAGAGGCTTCCGTTTACACTGGAATGACCATCGCGGAGTACTTCCGTGACATGGGATACAACGTCGCACTCATGGCAGACTCCACCTCCAGGTGGGCAGAGGCCATGCGTGAGATCTCATCCAGGTTGGAAGAGATGCCCGGAGAAGAGGGATACCCCGCATACCTTGCAGGACGTCTCTCCGAGTTCTACGAGCGTGCCGCAAGGGCCAAGGTGCTCAGCGGCGGAGACGGATCGGTCTCCGTTATCGGTGCGGTATCTCCTCCCGGAGGAGACCTGTCCGAGCCTGTTACGCAGAACACACTCCGTATCGTCCGTGTCTTCTGGGCACTCGATACCAAACTGCGTGAGAGGAGGCACTTCCCCACAATCAACTGGCTGACATCGTACACCATGTACGACAAGCAGCTGCTCGACTGGTTCAAGGCCAACGTCGCAGAGGACTACCCCGCACTGAAGGCCTGGGCAATGAAGACCCTCCAGAAGGAGGCAGAATTGCAGGATGTCGTCCAGATGGTCGGATCCGATTCACTGCCCGACGAGCAGAAGATCACACTCGAGGTCGCCAAGATGATCCGTGAGATCTTCCTGCAGCAGAACGCATACGACCCCGTCGACTGTTACTGTCCCCTCAGCAGGCAGTACAAGATGCTCACACTGATCAAGAAGTACTCCGATCTCTCAGAGAAGGCACTTCAGGCAGGAGCACCCGTCGACAAGATCGCATACCTCCCCGTGAGGACAAGGTTCAACCAGGCCAAGTACGAGCCCAAGGTCGATGAGGAACTCGAGGCAGTCGACAAGGACATGGACCAGCAGTTCGCGGAGCTCGGAGCGTGATTCCAATGGCAAAGACAGCACAGATAAGCAAAGAGTACAAGACCGTATCCCAGATCGCCGGACCTCTTATCTACGTCAAGAAGACGGAGCCCGTCGGATACAAGGAAATGGTCAACATCAGGCTTACGGACGGAACCACCAGGAGGGGACAGGTCCTCGATTCCTCGGATGAGGTCGTCGTCGTTCAGGTGTTCGAGGGAACATCCGGTATCGACAGGGACGCATCCGTCAGGTTCCTCGGCGAGACAATGAAGATGCCCGTGTCCAAGGACATGCTCGGAAGGATCCTCTCCGGATCCGGACAGCCCCTGGACGGAGGAGCACCCATCGTTCCCGAGAAGGAGCTGGAGATCAACGGAGCCGCTATCAACCCGTGGGCAAGGGACTCACCTTCGGATTTCATCCAGACAGGTATCTCCACCATCGACGGAATGAACACCCTGGTCAGGGGTCAGAAGCTGCCTATCTTCTCCGCGTCGGGACTTCCCCACAACGAGATCGCTCTTCAGATCGCTCGTCAGGCAAAGGTACGCGGAGAGAACGAGGAGTTCGCCGTCGTGTTCATCGCAATGGGTATCACCAACGAAGAGAAGCAGATGTTCATGAAGGAGTTCGAGAGGACAGGTGCACTGAAGAACGCTGTCGTGTTCCTCAACCTGGCCGACGACCCTGCTGTGGAGCGTACTCTGACACCCCGTCTGGGACTCACCACCGCCGAGTACATGGCATTCGACCTCGGTATGCAGGTGCTGGTCATCATGACCGATATCACCAACTACTGTGAGGCACTGCGTCAGATCGGAGCAGCTCGTGAAGAGGTGCCCGGAAGGCGTGGATACCCCGGTTACATGTACACCGATCTGGCACAGCTGTACGAGCGTGCCGGAAGGATCAAGGGAAAGAAGGGATCCATCACTCAGATCCCCATCCTGTCCATGCCCGGAGGAGACATCACCCACCCGATCCCCGACCTGTCAGGATACATCACAGAGGGACAGATCGTTCTGTCCATGGACCTGCACAGGAACGGTATCTACCCGCCTGTCAACGTTTCATCATCCCTCAGCCGTCTGATGGGAGGAGGAACCGGAGAGGGCAGGACCCGTGAGGACCACAAGGGAGTATCCGATCAGCTCTATGCGGCATACGCAGAGGGTAAGGATCTCCGTGGACTGGTGGCAATCGTTGGAAAGGAATCCTTGTCCGCAAAGGACAGGAAGCTGCTCGACTTCGCAGACCTCTTCGAGGACCGTTTCGTCAGGCAGGGACCCGAGGAGGACCGTTCCATCGAGGAGACACTGGACCTCGGTTGGGAACTGTTCACCGCTCTCGATCTCGACCAGATCACAAGGATCAGCCGTAAGTACATCGAGAAGTACATGCCCAAGAAGGCTTGATATCCGTGGGAGCACACGATGTCACCCCCAACCGTTCGGTACTTCTCCAGCTGAAGAGCAGGATCAAACTGACCCAGGGTGGTCACAAGGTCCTCAAGATGAAGAGAGACGGTCTCATCATCGAGTTCTTCGACATCCTGGAGAAGGCCAGGGCGATGCGCGCAGGAGTGTCCTCGGACTACGAGAACGCCATGCACGCCATCACCATAGCCCGTGCGGTAGAGGGAGAGGTCGCCGTGAAATCCGCGGCATATGCCCTGAAGGCAGACCCGCAGGTCAACGTTACAAGCAAGAGCATCATGGGAATGGTCGTCCCCAAAGTGGAGGCCGACCATCTCCATGTCAGCATGGTGGACAAGGGATACGGAGTCATATCCACATCCGTCTACATCGAGCTGGCGGCAGTCGCTTTCGAGAAGCTCCTCGAGACGATCGTCCGCGCTGCCGAGGTGGAGACCACCATGAAGAAGCTCCTTGACGAAATCGAGAAGACCAAGAGGAGAGTCAACGCACTCGAGTTCAAGATCATTCCCGAGCTCAAGGAGTCCGAAAGGTTCGTCAAATTCAGTCTCGAAGAGATGGAAAGAGAGAACACCACAAGGCTCAAGCACCTGAAGAAGGCATGATGGGAAAGGTGAAGGTATGAAATCGCTGGAGGAACGCTACGAGGAGACGATACAGGACCCCAAGAAACTCAAGAGGTTCTTCACGCTCACGTGGATCGTTGCGTATGGCATGCTCATACTCGGATTCATCATCATCCTATGGGTCTTCCTGCAAGGTTGATCGAAACACCTTAATCAATTCCAGGCCGGTCCCTCCGGGGCCCGGCCACCCTTTGTTCTTGTCATTTTGATCGGATGACCCTGACCTGTACCCATGTCGATTTTGGGGTCTTGTGAATTAATCTATTCGGCTTCGCCGACGGGATAAAAGGTAGTCTGTAGATCGATTGAATCCTTGAATAATCGGATAGATTTGCTTTTGAAAATGCTATCCGGTAGGCGACGGCATGAGGACATACCGCCGCCTCCGGCAGTCAGGTTTAGAAGTCCTTGTTGCGGAACCTTATGAATCCGATTATGGCCGGGACGAGACCCCACACGAACATGACCAAGATATCCCTGAGGACATTCACATCTATACTCGGATCGAGTACATCCACTATCGAGCTGGATGCGCTGTTGATCATGAACCAGGTATCCTCGAATCCAGCTATCACAGCGACGATCGATACCACCAGGTCGAACAGCAGGAACAGGGCGAAGAAGGTGAGGATCGACGCGGTGGCGGACTTCTTCATCAGCGAGCTGAACATTATCGCCCCACCGAGCGTTCCGAATACGTAGAACAGGCTGCATACCAGGGACATCCCCATTCCGTCTGCGATGCCGCCCGCTAGGATCATGCTAGCTATCATCACGAATACATAGTAGATCACAACGTATGCAGATACGATCAGGAATGCCGCCACGAACTTGCCCACATAGATCGACCACTTCTCGATGGGACGGTTGAACAGGATCAGTGCCGTCCTTTCCTCAAACTCGGATACGACGGTGGTGGCACCGAAAAGTGTTGATCCGATGATCACAAAGAGCGTGAGGATACCCAGGAACAATCTGCAGAAGGCCCTTGGACTTTCCACTATATCGTTGTCCACGACCGCCAGGGCAGCGGTGATGAATACGAGGATCATGGCCGTGATTATACCGAATATCAGGAGGCGCTTTCCTCTCCTCTGTTTGAGGAATTCGTTCTTCATTATGACGCCGGCGAGTCTGATATCATCGGAGAATGATGTTGCTGCCATTGTATCACCTCGACTCCTTGATGAGCTCGAGATACCTGTCCTCGAGTGCGTTCACTCCTTCGGACATCGAGTATGCTCCGATCCCGAGCTCACCTATCTGCGTGAAGAGCAGCGATTCCTCGTCCATACCGCCCTTCAGCTGTATCCTGATGGAATCCGCATCCTTCGTTGCCGAGACAACGTTGGTCAGGGATTCTATCGATGCTAACATGTCGGCGTCCACTTCGGTCTTCGTCTTGACGGTTATGTTGCGGTGGTCTGCTTCGCCCAGAACAGCGTAGATGTCGTCATGGACCAGGAGCTTACCGTGGTTGACCATCGCGATCCTGTCGCATAGATCCGATACCTCGTACATCATGTGCGAGGACATCAGTACGGTGAGTCCGTTGTTGTCGGTGCGCAGGTTCCTGAGGATCTCCCTCGTCTCCGCCATTCCCCTCGGATCGAGTCCTGAGGTTGGTTCGTCGAGGATGATGACCTCCGGACTGTTCATAAGTGCCAGACCAAGGCTGATCCTCTGTCTCATCCCCTTCGAGAATGTACCGAGGCGCTTGTCAGCCCACTCGGTCATCTTGACCTTCTCCAGTATCTCGTCGGTCTCGGCGTCGATCGCTTCCTTCTTCATACCGAGGATGTCACCGGTGAACCTGAAGGTCTCCCTGGGTGTCATGTACAGGTAGAATTCCGGGGTCTCGATCACGGACCCCATTCCTGTCAGTGCCTGCTTCGGTTCCTTCTCGACATCGTATCCGTTGATGTATGCATGTCCGGATGTGGACTTGTGAAGGTGTCCGAATATCTTGAGGCAGGTCGATTTCCCTGCACCGTTGGGCCCCAGCAGACCGGTGAAACTATTCCTGCGTACCTGCAGGTTGAAGTCGTCCAGCGCTGTGAAGGTGCCGAATCTCTTGCAGAGATTGACTGCCTCTATAGGATATGTATCGCTCATGGATGCATCCGCTCCCTCATCTTCTAATGTAAGATGTGATACTGTATATGTCTCTTATGAAAATAATACTGTCCGCGTTCATTCTTCAGTTATCTCATTTGGGTATCGGCTGTCAGTAACGAATGACGATGGATGTCGAACGCTCGTTGTTAAGTACTTTCAATGCGGTTCTTGATATCATGGCAGACGTAGATCGCCCAATTTTGATTTCAATAGTCAGTATCCTGAACATCGTTCTCGGATTGCTGGCAATTGTCGCAGGTATTGTATTGATAGCAGACATCGGTGGTGTCGCCACCGAACTCACCAACAGGATCTGGGAGCAGATCCAGGAACAGGGTCAGACCGGAGATATCACAAAGGAAGACCTCTTCAACGCAATCAAGATGCTCGGGTTCCTCCCCATTTTCGGTGGTGTCGTGAACGCCATCATCGGAATCGGAATGTGGCTCGGATGGAGGATCATGTGGTACATTGGAGTCGTCGTGAACGTTCTGGAGCTCCTGCTCGCTCTGGCGACAGTGATCTTCGGCAACTTCGCAGCACTCATCACCGTCATCATCAACGGATTGATCATCTACTACCTCTTCAGGCCCGGTGTGAAGGCTTTCTTCAGTATCTGAGACCTATAAACGGCCCCTCAGGGGCCTCTTTTCCTTATCGGAATTCTCACTCGGGATCTTTCATCCCCAATATGCTGTCCAGATCGTACAGCTCCGCTTCGTCGCCCATATCTCCCTTGAATCCGTTCTTGGAGTAGATCACGAGGTGTGTCCCGCCATAGCCTTTGACGAGACCGGCCCTATGTTTCAGTTTTGCCAGGACATCTGGTCCGACAGGATCCTTCGTGTACTTGCATTCGGCGAACCAGCCTTCCCTTATACCGTCATGCCTCTTAGTCAGGACGATGTCGATTTCCTCCTGGGTCCTGCTGTCCTGATCGGCACCCCACCAGGTACCGATCTCTCCGTGATGCAGTCTTGCCAGGTGTTCAGCACAGATCCTTTCGAATATCCTGCCCATGTCGGTATCCAATCCGGTCATGACAGACTCAAGAACCTTTTCGTCATAATATTCCGCATTGGGCAGGATCCTGTTGAATTGGAATCTCATGAAGTTATCATCGATGACATATCTTGCCTTCCTTCCGTTGGGATTATCCACCGGGGCTCTTCTGGAGACCAGCCCTGTGGATATCAGGGATAACAGGTGCTTATGGGCCGTTGCTTCGTTCAGGGACGAATAGGATGCGATCTCGTTGAGTGCGGTATGTCCCGTGGCAATCGCTTCGAGGATACCGTAGTATGTGTAAGGGGTATCGAACTCCTCGAGGAGAACGAACTCGTGCTCATTGCGGAAGAAGGACATGTCCTGGAAGAACAGTTTGGCTATGTTGTCCTTTAGCGATTCCTTCGGGTCGAACATCTTCAGATACAGCGGTATGCCTCCGACCATCCCGTAGATACGGAGGGCATCATCCTTCCCGAATCCTTTCAGCAGTTCCATCGAGTCCCATAGATCGAGCGGGAGCAGTTCCAGGGATCCGGTGCGCCTGCCATAGATGGGGCTGCTATATCCCATGACCTCGTGCTTCATCATGCTGACCGAGGATCCGCATAGTATGAGGAAGAGTTTGGAGTCCTCATGGATGTCGTCGATGAAGTTCTGCAGGATATCGGAGACCTCTGGGGATCTCTTGAGCATCTTTGGGTACTCGTCGATGATCAGGATATAGCGTTCATCCTTCGAACGCTCGGCCACCTCTGACAATAAATCATCAAGGCTCATGTTGAGAGGTGCGGAGGTACCTAATATCATTGACACGAGTGTTGAGGCCATCATCTTGATAGGAGTCGTC
>JAFUHJ010000050.1 GCA_017468935.1 Candidatus Methanomethylophilaceae archaeon | reverse complement strand
GTCCTTCGACTCGGAATAGATCCTGAACTTGGGTTCGGTGCCCGATGGGCGAAGGAGGACCCAACCGTCATCGAAGGATATCTTAAGCCCGTCGGTGGTGTCCAGTCTCTCATCGGAGTGCCTCTTGGCCATCTCCTCGATGACCTTCCGCTTCATGCTGTCGGGGCATGATGCAGCCTCCTTGATCGTGTGATACGTCGGCAGTTTGTCCACCTGGGCCTGTATGGATCCGTTCTTGGCGATGAACTCCATCATCCTTGCGGCCGCCATCGCGCCGTCCCTGCAGAACTGATGGTCTGCGAAGATGATCCCGCCGTTGTCCTCACCTCCGATGGGGGCGCCCGTCTCCATCATCCTGCGGGCCACTATGGGAGAACCGACAGCGGTGCGTATGGTCTCGCCGCCTTCGGCTGCGACCGCATCCTCGACCATCTTGGACAGTGCGACCGTGGAGACCAGCTGCTTCTTGCCAGAAGCCTTCCTCATCTCCAGTATGGACAACAGAGCCAGACCTACGTCTCCGGGTAGATATTCTCCTGTGTTTGATACGAACACGCAGCGGTCGGCGTCGCCGTCGTGGGCGATACCGAGGTCCGCATGGATCTCCTTGACCGTCTCCATGAGTTCGGTGAGGTTCTCCTTCACGGGTTCGCTGTAATGGCCAGGGAACATGCCGTCGGGTTCGCCGTTGATGACCACGGCCGAGACCCCGAGCTTCTCCAGTAGGAGCGGGGATGTGTTGACGGATGCACCGTTGGCGCAGTCCAGTACGATCCTGAGGTCTGCCTTCCTTATGGCCTCAACATCCACCTTGGAAACGATGGAATCGATGTACCTCTCGCCTGCATCATCCACACGGGTGATGCTGCCAATCCTGTCCCATGATACGGTATCGACACCTTTCTCGTAGGCCTCCTCTATGGCGGACTCCTCCTCATGGGAGCATTCCGTCCCATCACCGGATACGCATTTGATGCCGTTGAACTCAGGAGGGTTGTGGGATGCGGTGATCATGACACCTGCGGTGACATCGTCATGGGTCTTCACGAAATATTGCAAAGCCGGAGTGGGTACCATACCCAGATCGATGACGTCGACACCCATGGACATGAGTCCCGAGGACACCGCGGAGAAGATCATCGGCGACGATACGCGGGTGTCCACTGCTATGGCGATGGGTCCCGGTCCGAGGACATGGGCTATGGCCCTGCCCACGTTCATTGATAACTCGCAATCGAGGTATTCGTTGGCGATCCCGCGGATCCCGTTGGTGCCGAACATCTTCATTTGATCGCCGATGGTATCGGATAAAGGATATAATCAAATTGCGAGGAATCTCACTGACTGCGGATCCTTCTCTTCAGTTCAGAGATGACCGGAGTGACCTCCGGGTCTATGCCTGCGGCCTCCGCTATGTATACGGTGAGATAATCCCCGAGGATCAATGCGCGGAACATCCTCTCCTCGTGAGAACTTCCGCCGATGGCGACGAAGTCGAACGGGAATCCGAGGGATTCGATGTTCTTCACCGCTCTCTTGACGAGTCCGTTGCCTGCAAGGTCGTCCTCCCCTGCGAGTACGATGAGTCTCATCCTCTTGCCCTTGTAGGATGCCCACGGAGTGGTCTCGAAATAGTTGAACTCCGAAAGGGATGTCTCGAAGCAGATGGTCTTGGCGTTCTCGTTGAAAGCGGCCCTCCATCTGAGGGATACGGGCTTGAACTTGTTCTCCGTGCACAGCACCGGTACGCAATCGGAATACTTCTGTGCCAGCAGATGTGCCCTTGACCCCGGGATCTCCAGATAGTTCCTGAAGTTCTCCAACGACGGGAGGCACTGCTTCATCCTGTCCCTGAACTCGGGATGGCCTATGGATGCCATGATGCCACCGAGGTATCCGATCATGTATCCCGCGGAATACCTGGGCTCGAAACCGGACGGTACGGAGAGCACGGTGTAACCGTCCTTCTCGCCCATCTCCTTGAGCTTGCCGCCGGATGTTATGACTATGATGGGAGAACCGTACTCCTTGCACCTCTCGTACATCTCGAGGGTCTCCTCTGTGTTTCCTGAATACGATGATATGATCGACAGGGTGTTCTTTCCGACCCAGCGGGGAACGATAGGGGATCTGTTCATGCTCATGGTTATACCGCAGTATCTGGAGCAGCATCCGGCGACTATGTTCGCCGATATCGCCGAACCTCCCATACCTCCCATGAAGACGCTCTCGATCTCCCCGTCCACGTGGACCTCGGTATCCAGGGTCTTCCTCAGATCGTCGAGGAACTCGTGCAGTCTGGCCCTCGCCTGTTCGGACATCGCTGGGCCTCCTTCATTTTGCTGATGACCGCATCCGCCAGGATTATGCCTTTGATGCCCCTCTCCATGAGCCTTCCGTCGAGTTCTATGATCTCTATGTTCAGATCGTATTCCGGCAGGAGTTCCGTGACGGTGCCGACGATCTTGTCCAATAACTGTGATTCGGTCTGTGTCCTGAACAGGAGGATAACGAAGTCCTTGCTGTCCGAATCCTCGGTCCAGCTGACGATCTCGTTGTGATCGAATTCCGGCAGTTCGCCGGAGAATGCGAGTCTTCCCAGGACCTGGTTGATGAGCATCTTCCATCTCTTGTGGACGGCCCTTAACTCTCCTATGCAGTATATGACCGGGATCCTTCCGCCGATGAATTCCGCTATATGTCTGGCATATTCGGAATCCCATACCGAGTCCCTGTATTCGCATATCCTTGGAAGGGCCTCCTTCATGGCATCGCGGATACCTTCTATGCCCATGGATTCGTAGAGATTGGTCAGGATACCTATCTCGTACCCCGTGGCGTCGCTGTTGGATAGACCCTGGGGCACCAATAACAGCTGGTCCCCGCTTCTCTCGCAGAGCTCCCTGAGCTTCCCTCCGGATGTTATGCAGTGAATCTTCGAAGTGCGTTTCTTGGCGACGCTGTAGAGCTCCTCCAGTTCCGGACTGTCGCCTGTGTAGGACATGATGACTACGTCCACGGTCTCGTTGACCCATGCAGGGACCTTACGGTCCACTATGGTGTGCACCTGTACCGGGGAGTTCTCGAAGATGTACGAAGATACCACATCCGCGGCGATGTTGGAGGCCTCGAAGTTGTAGAGACAGATGTTGTGAGCGGGCCTCTGGGCCGGTATGATGGTATCCAGTGAATCGCGGATATGCTCCGGCAGGAATCTAGTGGGTCCGTCAGACATGCTCGTACCGTCCTCCAACGATGCTCGTGGCGTTGCACTGACCATAGCATCGCGTTAGATAATTGTTGCCCATACTCTTCAAGAACATGTGAGGACCATCAGTGGTTTTATCTTATGAACCGCTTCGGCCACATACAGTTCGGAGACCGCAACATGCTGGAGTCAAGGATTTACGTAGGACTTCTCGACAAGGACACCCGCGAACAGATGTATGAGATCGAGGATTACAAGCTGCGTCTCAGGGGAATCTGCAAGACGTACAAGGCCCCGTTCTCCGTGACGTTCATGGAAGGAGGCTACTTCCACGATGACGGCAGTTGGGTGGAAGAGAACTCCCTGATGGTCACCCTTCTGAACGTTCCCGAAGATACCGTCTATGCCATCGCCAGCGGCATCTGCGAGGAATTCCACCAGGAATCCGTCATCATCGTGATGGACATAGTGATGAACTACAATGTCCGCAACAGACCTGGGAACAAGAGGTCATGGCGCTCATTCGTGAGAAAGATACGTTCCTACTTCGGAAAGCAATAAATCCGGGCACAAGTGCTGATACACCTCCGATTCATAATAAATATGATTTTAGCGCTTCTTGGGTTCATGGACCAAAAGGTGCTCGGATTGGCATTGGCATCGCTTGCAGTGTTCTCGCTGGCGTTCATAGTCTGTGCTGCCGACACCGCTCTGGCCGACGAGAATGACGGGGACGACCCCGGATCGCCCATCGACTACCTTCGCGGATATGTCTTCGAGATCCCTCCCCAGCAGGACCGTGTCCCCATACAGGGACTGGCAGTGACCACATGGTTCGCAGTCGGAGAGAGCTACGAGAAGTACGAGACCACCGTTACCGATGACAACGGACTCTTCAGGGTCAAGTACGACCCCAGCGTCAAGTACATGTCCTTCGATCTAGACGAATACACCGTCAAAGGATGGTGCTCTGAGCTCGTGAAGACCGGGGATTCCGACATGTACGAGATATCCCTGAAGTCCGAGAGCGAGTCCGGAGGGGTCCATGACCTGTTCGACAACTCCGGTTACACCGCGATAGTCTCCCGTACCATCGGAACGATCTTCGGTACCGTGGCGACCGAGAAGGGTAACGGCATCGTGCCCCTGAGCGGAGCCGATGTCACGATAACATCCTCATCCACGATCCTCACGACCACCACTGACGATACCGGTTACTTCTTCTTCAGCTGCCCCAGCGGGACCACATATGAACTGTCCATATCGGCATCCGGATTCGACGGCCTGACGGTCGATAACATAGAACCTTCGCAGAGCGCATACAACTACAGGCTCACGGAGAAGGATCACATCATCATCTTCGGATTGGACCTCACCCATACGCTGGAGCTCTTCGGTCTGCTGATCCTCGTGCTAATCGCTATCATAACCATATACTTCGTCAAGAGACCCAGCACCGCCGATTCCATCGCAGTCATCAACGACCTGCCGGTCGTCAAGATCGAAGAGGAAGAAGAGGAATCAAGGTCTGACGAGTGAGGAGTTCACCTTATCGTAAAGGCTGTTGCCGTTAGCATCGATGGCTACGACCAACGGTCCGAACTTGTCCGAATCGAATCTCCACATGGCCTCTGCCATGCCAAGGTCCTGCCATTCGACTCCGACACACTTGCGAAGACCCTCTGCGAGACTCACTGCGGCACCTCCGGTGGCCGCAAGATAGACGCATCCGACCTCCTTCATGGCCTCGATGGTATCCTTGGACATCCCTCCCTTGCCGATGATGGCACGGACATGGAACTTCCTTATGAAATCGGGTTCCAGCTTGTTCATCCTGGCGGATGTAGTGGGTCCTGCCGCTACGACGGCCCATGATCCGTCGTCCCTCTGCCTCATGATGGGTCCACAGTGGAAGAGGACGGATTCCTCGATATCCTTGGGGACCTCCTTGCCTTCCTTGACGTATTCCATGGCGCGAATGTGCATCTCGTCGCGTCCGGTGATGACCAGTCCGGAGACGTAGCAGGTGTCTCCGAGCTTCAGGGACCTCACGGTTTCTTCGGAAAGGGGTGCCTTGAGAGCTATCAGAATTTCACCCCCTGGGAATACTCCACTCCGTTATCCGTGATCTTGGCTGATGCGCGGCGGGTGGCCCAGCATCCGATGTTGACCGCCACGGGGAGACTTGCGGTGTGACATGCGCACTTCTTGATCCTGACTCCCAAAGATGTTGTGGATCCTCCGAGGCCCATTGGTCCGAGACCGGATGAGTTCAATGCAACGAAGACATCCTCCTCGAGCTTCCTGAGCACAGGATCCGGGTTCTCCTCGTCTATCGGGACCAACAGGGCTTCCTTGGCCATGGCGACGCAGACATCTGATGTACCTCCTATGCCCACTCCGACGATGGTCGGGGGACAGGGACGCCCTCCTGCGTCCAGTACGGAGTCTATGATAAACTTCTTGATACC
>JAFUHJ010000049.1 GCA_017468935.1 Candidatus Methanomethylophilaceae archaeon | reverse complement strand
TGTTGGTCGCGTACAGTACCTGCGTCATTATACCTGCGAACACGAACGGGATTATGTAGACCGCAAGGATCGATATCTCGGCTCCGGCCGGTGTCATATGGTCCCCGAACAGAACGGTGGCGATCTCCTTACCGTAAGCGATGAAGAATGCCACGAAAGGAAGGAGGAGGATGCACATCATCCTCTCAAGACCCCAGATGGTCCTCTCCGTTTGTTTGGAATCCTCCATCGTATGGGAAAGATGCGGAAGCAGAACGGTGTTGAGCGATATTCCGACGGATGTGAACGATGCGATCAATCCCACAGCGGTGCTGTAGAATGTGACCTCGATACTCTCGTAGGACAATCCGAGAATGACCTTGTCGAGGTTCGTCACTACCGATGTCAGGATCAATGCCGCTGCCAAAGGCATGGCGAAAGTGGAGTATTCCTTCAGATAGATCGGTTTGACGAATCTGAGACCTTCTCTCCAGATCAGGATGAAACTGACCACTCCCGAGACTGCTGTACCGATGACGTATGCGGTACTGAGCGTTATGGCATCCACATATGCGAATGCCATCACGACCAGGACGATGTTCCTGATACTGCACTCTATTATGGTCAGGTACGAGCTCTTACCGCTCATCTGCAGTCCGTCCAGCGTGTAGTATACTGCGAACTGGAAGTTCGATATGACCTGGTAGATAATGAAGATCAGACAGACGATGACCGCTTCTTCGGAGATGGATCCCGAGGCCTTCATCACGAAAAGGGTGACCAGCGTTATCAGGATCATTATCGCCGTCAGGACGAGCTTGACGACCATGAAGGTGCTGAAACAGGCTTGCCTGTCATAGCCTTCCTTGGCGATGAACTTGAGATTGGCAGAATTGAATCCTAGGTCCGCAACCGTGTTCACGAGACTGACAAGGGCCAGACCCCACATCATGACCCCGTACTCGTTAGCCACGTACCTGCTCATGACCATCATGGAAGCGAATGCCATCAACGCTGCCAGTAATTGGGAGGAGACCTTGAACGTGAAATTGCGGGCTAGCAAGGGACCAATCCTTACTCGACCATGGGTATATTTAATAAAAGTCTATCGTTGATAATTGGAGGTCAGTCATCAAGGATCATTTCGACCGCATCGGAGAATGACAGACCTTTTCCGACCTTTATGGAACGTCTGCAACCGAGTTTTTCCCCGAATTCAATGTCCTTGTCGGCATCCCCGATCATGTACGATTGAGATACGTCTATGTCATACTTCTCCACGGCCTGAAGACCCATCCCTATCTCCGGTTTCCTGCATCCGCAATGGTCGTCCGGGGTATGGGGACAGAAGAATATGTCATCGATATGGCCTCCTCCGGCGGAGATCTGGGAGAGCATCTTGTCATGAACCCTTCCCAGTGTCTCCACGTCGAAGTAACCGCGGCCTATGCCGGATTGATTGGTGATCACGATCACCAAAAAGCCTGCGGCGTTGAGTCTAGCTATGGCTGCTGGCACATCCGGATAGACATTGAACTTGTCCGGATCGTCGCAATACGGTACATCCTTCGCCAGGGTGTCGTCCCTGTCGACGAACACTGCCTTACTGACCATAGAGGATCTGCTCGATGAGACCGCACATTATGTGGCATGCGCAGAGATATCCTTCCTGGATGCGGGGAGTCTCCTTCGAGGGGATGACTACGGCGACATCCGCCATATCCCTCATCTTACCGCCGTCACCGGTGAATGTGAGCAGTTTCGCCCCTCTCTCCTTGGCGGCCTCCATGGCAAGGACCACGTTCTTGGAGTTGCCTGAGGTGGACAGTCCGACGACAACATCCCCCTTCCTGCAGTTGGCCTCTATCTGTCTCTTGAAGACGATATCGTAGCTGTAGTCGTTACCGATCGCGGTGACAGGAGCTATGTTCGAAAGACAAATGCTGGGGAGCGCGGGCCTCTCCATCATGTAACGTCCGGAGAGCTCTGCTGCGATGTGCTGTGCATCCGCCGAGGAACCTCCGTTCCCCATGAAGATGATCTGCCCGCCGTTGCGGATGGATTCGACACAGAGGTTCGCTGCTGCGAGAACCTGGTCGGGATTGATGTTGGCTATTGTCTCTGAACTCCTCTTCAGCTGTGATTTGATGTCATCTATCATTGTCATACCTCCAAGAGGTCACTCCCTTGGGTTCGTACATGAAATCGGTTATCTTGACACCGTATCTGCGCAGTTCCTGTGCGACCTGATACTTCGTGTCGTACTCGCATATGAAATGCATGAATCCTCCGCCTCCGGCTCCGGAGATCTTCCCTCCGATGGCCCCTGCGGATTTGGCAGCGTTGTAGATGGCGTCGATCTGGGGATTGGTGATCTTGCTGGAGAACTTCTTCTTCAGGACCCAAGCGTCATCCAGGATGGTAGCTGCCCCGTGGATGTCGCCCAGCTCCAATGCGTGGGCCATATCCAATGCGAGCGCCTTGGTCGCATCGAGCGCATCCTCGTTCTGTCCGGCCTTATATGAGGCCACCTGACTCTCGATGATCTTGGCGGATTCGCGGGGTGTTCCGGTGTAACAGAGGAGCGAACGGTACTGCAACTCGTTGATGGTATCCTCGGCGATGTTGACGCGGTTCACATCGACGTGATCGGCTGCGAACCTCATGAGGTTGAATCCTCCGAATACCGCGGCGTACTGATCCTGCTTCCCTCCTTTCAGGCCTATGACCTCCCTCTCGAGGTGGTAGGCGAGATGCGCCATATCGCTGGCGGTCATCTTCTCTCCGAGCCATTCGCATGTGGCTGCGATGATCGCGACTATGACTGTGGAAGATCCTCCCAGTCCCGATCCCGGCGGTGCCTCGGACTGGAGGACCAGATTGAATCCGTCCGTGATGCCGAAGTGGTTGGCCACTGCCTTGATCAGGTCCATGTTCCCGTCCAGCGGGAGAGGGCCCTTGTCCAGAGGTGCCTCGTACTTGCCGTAATCTATGGAGTGTACCGACATGGAATGATCGTTTGTCGGTGTGATAGTACAATAAGCGTAACGATTTATAGTGGTGTTAAACACCGCTCCGCCCTTCTGCGAAGCATACGGATCGACATCCGTACCTCCCCCCACAAATCCCAATCTGAGTGGGGCTCTGGCCCTGTAGTGTATGGTTCCCATCCTGATACCTTCAGTCAAGCATCAATCCAATGCACTTTCGCAAAGGCTATGCCATCTTTGTGAGAACTCGTAGCGACCCTTAAGATATAAACGTGCGCGCATATGGGTCGGGCCCAGTCAGACGATCCTTCCCCCGTCCAGCTCCGTACCGGGCTCCAGGACGGTGTTGTCGGCAAGGACTGCATTGACGATCCTGCACCCCTCTTTGATGGTGCTCCCTTCGCCTATTATCGAGTTCTCGATGTGCGCACCCTTCACGGTGCACCCCTTCATCACCAGCACCCTGTTCAGGTTGGAATCGGTCACGGTGCATCCTTTGAGGACGACCGATGACTTCAATTCGGAGTTGGCCACCTTGGATCCCTCTCCCATGTAGAAATCCCCGCGGATGCAGGAATCCTCGGCGGGGAAGGACCTCTTGGAGTATTCGCGATTGGAGACCGCGAGATTGGCCTCGAGGAGGTCGTGAGGGCGCCCGACGTCCATCCAAAGACCGCTGAGGGTGTACCCCTGTATGCGTCCGTTGTCATTCATGACCAACGGCACAAGGTCCTTAGAGAAGTCAAAGAACGTATCCTCTGGCACATAGCCAAGAACCGAACGGTCCACTACGTATACTCCCGCGTTGATGAGGTTGGAGAAAACCTCCTCCGGTCTGGGCTTCTCCTTGAATTCCGTGATACGTCCGTCAGCCTCTGTGCGGACGATACCGAACTCCGTTGGATTCTCCACGGGTGTGAGTGCTATGGTTATCGAGGCTCCGGTGGAGATGTGCATATCGATCTCCTCCTTGACATCGATGTCAGCGAAGACATCGCCGTTGCATGCGACGAAGACGTCATCCAAGCGGTCCTCCACCAGTTTCATGGCTCCGGCGGTGCCCCTGGGCTCATCCTCATAGGAGTAGATTATCCTGATACCGAGGTCGGAACCGTCCCCGAGGGCCTCCATGTGCCCCGGTTTGTATCCGCATGCGAGGATGACCTCCTCGATGCCTGCGCGGGCCAACGACCTTACCAGATACCAGATGCATGGCCTGTCCGCTACTGAAAGGATCGGTTTGGGATGATTCTCTGTGAGCGGGAGCAGCCTCGTGCCCTTCCCGCCTACCATGACGACTGCCTGTCTGACCTTCATGATGGATACCCCGGTTGATTCCATCCTTCTCATTCCTTCGGCATGATGAAGTTGGTGAATACCGGCTCCTCGCACTCAGGGAACTCCAATCCTTCCTTCTTTCCTGCCTCTATGCACTTGAGGAGCCAAGCTATGCTCCTGCCGAGTGTCCTCATAGTCTGGAGACCCTCCTTGTCCTTCCTGACGTCATCGGGAGTGAATCCGTGGGTCATGTTCCAGTACTGTGAACCGGGGACGATCATGCGGCAGATGAGGAAATACTGGTTCAGCCTCTCGAATGTTGCCGAGTTACCGCCTCTGCGGGCATTCACAACACATGCACCGATCTTACCACCGAGCTTTCCTGCGCTGGTGTAGAAGAAACGGTCCATCCATGCCGTGACCTGTCCGGCAGGACCCGAATAGTAGACGGGGGCTCCGAAGATGAAGCCGTCGAACTCGTCGACCCTCTCGCCGATGCGGTTGACATCGTCATCTATAACGCACTTTCCTTTCTTCTTGCAGTAACCGCATCCGCGGCATCCGGGAACATTCCCGTTGCCGATCCAATGGATCTCTGTTGATACACCGTTCTGTTCGAGTGTATCTGCGACTTCCTTCAGGGACGTGTATGTGCAACCGTGCTCATGGGGGCTTCCGTTGATCAAAAGGACCTTCATAGTAACCGGATGTTCTACAGAGAGCACATTAATGAAACTGTCGAAGACTTCGTCGGGGTTCAACTGAGTGGTATTTAAAGTAACACTAATAGTAAATTCGTGTTACTTATGATGGATCCGTTCGATCGATACCAACCTTTTAGTCGGGGACCTCTATCACAGTATCATGACAATCGTAATCATGCACACGAGTATGGGTGACATCAAGATCCGCATGCACGATGACATGCCCATAACCACAGGCAACTTCATCAAACTCTCCAAAGAGGGATTCTACAACAACCCGATCTTCCACAGGGTCATCCAGGATTTCATGAACCAGGGCGGGGACCCCGAGGGAACAGGAATGGGCGGACCCGGATACACCATCGAGGACGAGTTCGGAAAGGGACACTCCAACGTCAGAGGCACCATCTCCATGGCCAACACCGGAAGGCCCCACAGCGGAGGAAGCCAGTTCTTCATCAACGTCGTCGACAACACATACCTCGACAAGGAGGACCCCAGGACACCTTCCGCACACCCCGTGTTCGGAACCGTCATCGAGGGAATGGACGTCGCCGACAAGATCAACAGGGTCGAGACCGACAGGCGTGACAGACCTCTCGAAGACGTGAAGATCATCTCCATGGAAGTCATCGAAGAGTGATCTAATGACAGACCTCCCGGAGCTCCTGGCACAATCATTGGAGGACCGCTCTATAGAGGCAGCCGTGCTATGCCTGAAGGGCTGCGGGACATCGATCATAAACGACCCTGCCGTCATGAGGATGGCAGGGTCATTCATCACCGGTACGGACAGTACCGTACCGGATGAAGAGGCCATCTCGGTCGTCGGAGACGACAATGTCATGGATCCCGAGACCGCCAAGGTCGATAACGTGGAAGGACTGTGCGTCGCATACGACAGCGGAGTGCACAGAGCTGCTACTACTACCGGATCCATCAAGGAAGCCCAGATGATGAGGGACATGTTCGGCAGCGATCTCCTCATCATAGGGGTGTTCGATTCATTCTCCGAGCAAGACAGAAAAGATTCCGAGGGCCTTCTGGACATTCTTCTCACCCCTTCGGATGCAGAACCTCTCTCACATTCTGGTGAAGCGTTCCTAAACAAGCGTTAAATATCAAAGAATCGCGTCTTAAAGTTATGAAGAATGAATACGCGATCATCATCGCAGTCATAGCAATAGCTGCGGTTGCATTCGGCGCATTCGCCTTGATCAACAACGGAGGCGATTCGGATGTCACGGTTGCCGACGTCTACGATGCCGACGATAAGATGAATGAATTCGGCTTCGTGACCGATGGCAACAAGAGGATAGATATAGCTCCCAAAATAAAATTGAACGATGACATCATCATCGATTATTTCGGTGGCATAAAGGAATGGAAGAAGGACCCCTCGATAATCGATGAGTCCAATATGGTCATCTTCAGCACCTATCTTGACGCATCTCCCATCGATTACGTATTCGTTTTCAGCAAAATCGAATCCGGAAGCCTCAAAGCTTCCTTCAACGACAACGGCAAACCCAGCATCTCGATGAAAGCCCAGGATGGGTTCGGCATCGAACTCTATTACTTCGACCAAAAAGGTAGCGAAGACATCCAGCAGTACGATGTCAACACCTACGAATTCATGCTGAGCAGGAACGTCACCCTCCCCGTTTACTACGGTGACAGTATGTTCGAGGTACCTGCTACTCAGAGGAATCCCGACATGATGATGTTCGCCCTCGGTCTCGAGCTCTGTACCGCCAACGTGGACAGCGAGAGGGACAAGTCGGTCCTCAGACTCATGAGGGACATGGGTTACCTCGACGCGATGAGCAACGATGCATACAAGACCGCCCCCACCATCCGCTCTACGGATGTGGCCATCGGTTCCAAGGAATGGAACGGATACAACCTGATCCTCGTCATGCTCAACGGTACCAACTACACCACCGAGTTCGCGGCCAACGTCATGCTCGGACCCAGCGGGGACCACATGGGATTCACCCTCGCGTGCAACGAGGCGCTGGACCTCCTGAGGGACTTCATCAAGGATAAAGGGATCACCGGGAAGACCAAGATCCTCCTGACGGGATACAGCAGGACCGCAGCGGGTGCGAATCTTGCGGCAGCATATCTGTCCGATGCAATCGCGGAGGGCAAGGTCGCCGAGAGGATAGGGAACATCGAGATCACAAAGGAGGACGTATACGGATACTCCTTCGAGACTCCCTTGTGCGGACTCCCGAACAACGGTCACGTATCCCCTACGGACTCCCGTTATGACAACATCTGGTACATCATCAACTGCGACGACCCTGTCACTTATGTGCCCCCCAAGTCCTACGGATTCGTGAGGTTCGGACACGCTGTCGACCTCCCCTCACACGACGATACTTCCCGCACCAAGATGCTGGAGCTCATCGGCAAATACTACGACCCCAGCATCACATCCGGATACGACATGTCAAGATTCGAAGTGATATCGGGCATCAAGGATCCGAAGCAGCTTTGGGAAGGTTTCTTCGAGAAGTTCTTCAACGCCGTAGGTGACAGACAGTTCTACAACAAGAACATCGAGGACGATTTCGTCCAATTCATCTACATATCGTTCGCGAAACCCGGCGTTTTGCAGGAACTCGTCGGTGATTCCACCAAGATGATATGGTTTCTGATTGACCTTGACAAATACTCGAACGATAAGACCGCCTTCGACGAGCATTTCACGCCTCTGGTCAAGGAAGCGACGAAGCATAACGACTGTGAGGAATTCACCTCGAACATAGTGAATACACTGTACCAACTGATCAATGTGGCCAAGCGTTACGCCGGCGGCAGCATATACAGCCTGCTGTCGGACCCGTATGCGCTGTCGATGACCGGCAACTACAAAATCATCCTCATGTCGCATCTGCCCGCAATGACATACTGTTATCTGGTACAGGAGAGCAGTCTGTACAACTGATCCAAACCGATCGGGGCCGAAAGGTCCCGGTCATCCTTTATTTGAGAACTATTCACTCGTCGCCCTGATACGAGTCGATGACGAGGTGGGTGCCTGAACGGAGCATGATGATGGGGACCCCTTCCTTCCTGAGTCTCCTCCTGAGCTCCTTGTCATTGGTAAGGACATAACCGCCTGTCCTCGCCGCCATCTCCACAACGGCGTTATCGCCTGTGTACTCTGTGGGGATGATCTCGTACTTGCGCGCAAGAGCGATGGCCGCCTTCGCATATCTATGATCCATATGCTTCAACTCCCCGACCAAAGGTCCGGGGACGATGATCCTGACCTCGCCGAGGAGATCCCTCAGGGCGAGGTCGAGATTCATCTTGATCTCAAAAGGCATGAGTAAGGCGTTTGTGTCGAGTACGACGGTCTGCATGATCTCACTGGTCTACGATACCGTATCCGATGAGTCTCCATTTGTTGGAGATCCTTCTTGAGATAGCGACCCTCTGTCCGGGCAGGATGCACACTGGGATCTTCAGAACGACCTCGGCAGAACCGTTCCTGGCACTCTTGACGACACCTACCGTCGTGGCGGTACCTACGCTGAGCATCAAGGGCTCGTTGCTCTTGATGTCCTCAACGGAGAGCTCTGCAGAGGAACCGACCACACGGTCGAGCAGGGTGGTCTTCATCTTGAAGTCATGGACGACAGCGGGGAGCTCACCGGGTATTCCGATGACCCTTCCGGTCAATCCGTCGGACTTCGTGATGGACGCGTCCAGTCCCGTTCCGATGGCGATGAGTCCTCCGGGGACCACCGACTTGACGGAACGTCCTCCGGCCTCGAGGGATGTCACCGTTGCGGTGATCCTCTCGTACACCGGTTTACCTGCGACCTCAGTCTTCCTTCCGGGGGAGATCTCGATCTCGTCGCCGACCTTCAGGGTCCCCTGGATGAGTGTTCCTCCCAGGACACCTCCCTTGAGGTCCTCCGGCTTGGTACCGGGCGAGTTGATATCGAATGAACGTGCGACGTGCATCAGAGGCGATGCCTTGGCATTCCTCTTGATCTTGGCGACGATGTTGTCCTCGATTGCCTGGATCAGCATGTCGATGTTCACTCCGCGGTTGGCCGAGATCGGTATGATCGGGGCGTTCTCCGCGATGGTTCCCTTCACGAATTCCTTGATCTGCTTGTAGTTCTCGATGGCCTGTTCCCTGGTCACGATATCGATCTTGTTCTGGACGATGATGATCTTGTCGATACCGATGATCGACAGGGCCATCAGATGCTCCTTTGTCTGGGGCTGGGGACACTTCTCATTGGCCGCGACCAGAAGAAGCGCTCCGTCCATGAGGGCAGCTCCTGACAGCATCGTCGCCATCAGGGTCTCGTGCCCGGGAGCATCCACGAAGGACACTGCTCTCAGATACTCTGCATCCGCACCGCAGTTCTTACACTTCTTGTTGGTTCCGTAAGCTGCGGCGCCCTGGCACTCAGGACACTTGTAGAATGCTACGTCTGCGTACCCGAGACGGATAGAGATTCCTCTCTTCAATTCCTCGGAGTGACGGTCGGTCCACTCTCCGGAGAGAGCCTTGGTAAGAGTGGTCTTACCGTGGTCGACGTGACCGATCATCCCGATGTTGATCTCGGGTTGCTTTGGGACTTTCATCAGTTCTCCGCGGGTGCCTCGGGGTTGAGACACTCCTCGATGGACTTGGGTCCGTACTCTTCGATGACGGCGTTGATCTGGACGATCTCGGCGGAGATTGCGTTCCCGCGGATTGCAGTCCTCTTCCTCTCTCCACCGTACCTCTCGTGGAATCCCTTTCCGTCGGAAAGCAGGAGCTTGATCCTCTTGTTTCCGGGGAGGTCCTTCCTCATGGGGGTACCGTTCGAGTCGGATCCACCTGTGATCCTGATCTTGTACTCGGGGAGGCCGAAGAAGACTCCGTCTACTGTCTCTCCGATGGTGATTCCGATCAGAGAGTTCGCGTGGTGACCGGAAACAGCCACATTGTATGACTTACCGGTTTTCTTGTCGTTAACAACAGCTTTGAATTCTGCCATTTGAACACCTGTATTAGGCGTGTAATAAGGTGATATTTATAAAGGTTGCTTAGGAGGGTTTGGAGGTTGAATCTGCCCTGAAGATGATTGTAATCAATCGGCCTTGGCTTCCACGGCCGCTTTGACCTCTTTACGGTATTCCTCAGGGAAACCGGTCCTGTCGAATGATGCATCAAAGGACAGCGATTCCTGTTCCATATCTTTAATGACCTTATCGGCTAGGATTGATACCGTCGCTGCCCTTTCCTTGGCTAAGCCTTCGGCCAGACCTTCTTCCCTTCCAAGGCGTGTCATGTACCTCTTGTAATCCTCGTCGAGATTGACCATGAGTTCCTCTACCTCGTCAAAAATAGATGTGTTCAGGACGATTTTATAATCTTCCTCAAAGCACCTTACAATCTCTCCACACATGTATGCTTGAAGAATAACGCATTTCAAGACCCAGAGTAGTGAAACATTCTCCCAATTTCCAAGATACACCATAATGATCACTACGCAATCGCACTTCCGACCGACCTGCGTCTATTAATTAAAAAGTCTGTATCTACGAGATAAAATAGGATTTTGAGGGAAGGGCGAACCCCTCCCTGAAGATGAATGTAATCAAATAGCCTTAGAATCGACAGCCGCTTTGACCTCTTTACGGTATTCCTCCGGGAAACCTGTCCTGTCAAATGATGCGTCGAAGGACAAAGACTCCCGTTCCATATCTTTAATGACCTTATCGGCAAGAATTGATACCGTCACTGCCCTTTCCTTGGCTTCGCCTCTCGATTCACCTTTGGCTAAGCCTTCGGCCAGACCTTCTTCCCTTCCAAGGCGTGTCATGTACCTCTTGTAATCCTCGTCGAGATTGACCATGAGTTCCTCTACCTCGTCAAAAATAGATGTGTTTAGGACGATTTTATAATCTTCCTCAAGACGTCTGATCCTCTCCTCCTTGCCGATGGAATTCGAGAATACGGTGTTCAGGAGACCCAGGGTAGTATGGTATTTATCACCGAGTTTTCCCAAATGGACCATGATGATCTCGGCATAATCGCACGGCCTGACACCGACCGTAGATTCAAAACCGTCATCATAGCTGCCGACCATCCTGTATCTGGTGATAGTGTTGCTCATCCCCTTCTGAGGTTCCATCACCAACCAGATCGAGTAAACCTTGCTCAGCCTCGAATAATCATGTCCGATATCTGCCTTCTGATCGCTGATGGCCCTTCCCAGATAATACATCGCTCTGGCTTCCAGAGGGTATCCCGGATCGGGATCCAACTGGGCCTCCAGATTCACTATGACCCTGACCTTCTCTTTACCGCCAGGGATATTGAGGTCGAAGATCAGATCCCTGTAGATCGGCCCGTTGACCGCCGATGACGACTCGGAAGCCCTCATCCTGATCTTCTTCTCTTCTGTCAAGTCGAGACATGACAGGATGAATTCGGGATCCTTTCCCTTCAGCTCCTCCACGAATTCCCCGAGGATGTTCGATGCGAGTGTCCCGTCCGACATTATCTGCTTGAACGGTTGGTCGTAGTAGGGTTCGGTCCTGATCTGTCCTTTTCTTCCTGTGCCTTTGTTCATCTAAAACACAAAGCGTGAACGATTGATCGGAGAATATAAAGGGCACATACTGCGGTCAACAAAACAAACTCCTAAGAAGGGTTATATATTACATCTTTATAGTGTAGCGTGCTAACACGTAGCACGGTGACTGAAATGTACGGAAAGAACATCAGGATCGAAAGGATAATGGACAGAGAGAGCGGAAACGCGGTCATAGTACCCTTGGACCACGGGATAAGCGTGGGACCTATAGCGGGACTCACGGACATGAAGACCACGGTCAACGATGTTGTCGAAGGAGGAGCGACTGCAGTCCTCATGCACAAGGGAATCGTCCCTCTGGGTCATAGGACATCGGGACACGATGTCGGTCTCATCCTGCACCTTTCCGCATCCACAGATATCGGTGTGAACTCCAACAACAAGGTCCTCGTCGCCACTGTCGAGGAGGCCTTGGCCATGGGAGCCGACGCGGTCTCCATTCACATCAACGTCGGTGCTGAGTGCGAGCCCCAGATGCTGTCCGACATGGGAATGGTGTCAAGGCAGTGCCGCCAGTGGGGAATGCCGCTGATCGCAATGACATACCCGCGCGGACCCAAGATCAAGGATTCGTTCGACCCCCAGGCGATAGCACATGCGGCAAGGGTCGCCACAGAACTCGGCGCGGACATGGTCAAGTGCAGCTACACCGGTGACATCGACTCGTTCAGGGAGATCGTCAAGGGGACAGTCGTGCCGGTGGTCATCGCCGGAGGACCCAAGATGGATTCTGACCTCGATGTGCTGAACATGGTCCACGACTCGCTCGAAGCGGGAGGACACGGAGTATCCATGGGAAGGAACATCTTCCAGCATAAGAACGTGCGCGGAATGATGAGCGCCGTATCGGATATCGTACTTCACGGGGCCACCGTGGAGGAAGCACAGAAGCATCTCAGATGAAATCTTTAAAGTCTTAAGACCGGGCGGGTTGACCGCCCGATGTCTGTTTTCTCAATAATCCTCGGCCATGCCCATTATAGCCGAACCTAGGATTATGTACGGTTTGTTGATGGTATCGTCCATGAACACCCTGCAATTGATACCATAGACCTCACGGATGTTCTCCTCGGTGAGGACCTCTTCTGGGGTCCCGACGGCATGGATCTTGCCGGGTCTTGCGAGCATTATGACCTTGTGGGCATACTTTGAGGTGATGTTCAAATCGTGACAGATGGTCATGATGATCATTCCCCTCTCTATAGCGATCGCTCTCAGCATTTCCATCACATATACCTGGTACTTCACATCCAGGTTGGCGGTGGGCTCATCGAGGATGAGGATCTCAGGCTCCTGGACCAGACCTCTTGCTATGGACACTTTCTGATGCTGTCCAGCTGACAGAGCATTATAGCTCCTAGTGGCCAGATTCTCGATGTGCATTAGTTTCATCGTCTTGTACACCATCTCGAGATCCTTCTGACGGGAGCCCCATTTCTGATGGTTGTACCTTCCGATCATAATGGTGTCAATGACCGACATAGAGAATGCGTCCTGAGAGAATGCAGGAACGAATCCTACCTTCTTGGCCACTTCTTTATGCTGCATCTGGGCCACATCCTCTCCATCAAGGAGGACCTGACCTTTGAGAGGCGTTACGATCTTACTCACACACTTGACCATCGTGGACTTTCCTACACCGTTGGGTCCGATAATACAGTACAGTCCTGGCTCATTGATCTCCAGGTTGATATCATGCAGCACGATGTGATCTTCGCTGTAACCGAAATCGACGTTTGTGATTACTACCTCCGTCATGATATCACCATGCACTGCTGTTGCGTCTCAAGACCATCCACAGGAAGACAGGGCCTCCGATGAATGACATAACGACTCCCACTGGGAGAGATGAGGGTGCGATTACGATCCTTCCGATGATATCAGCAATCAGCATCAATGCAGCTCCGAAGAGAGCACATGCAGGCACAAGATATCTGTTGTCAGCACCGATGAACATCCTCACTATATGAGGCGTGACCAATCCGACAAATCCGATCAGACCCGTGAAACTGACGATGGATGCACTGACGACACCTGTCAGGATCAGGGTCAGAAGCCTCATCCTGTCCGCATTGATTCCGAGTGCCTTAGCACTATCATCACCGGTGGCCAAGACATTGAGTTTTCCAGAGATGATCATAGAGATAATTATTCCCGCACCTACTACTGTGAACATTACAGGGAAGGAGCTCCAACCATCAATCAGGGCAAGAGATCCAGTCTGCCAGTAGAAGATCTTGTTCAAAGCGCTTGCGTCCATCCACAGCATGAGGACTGTCGTCAACGCATTGAAGATGTACATGATACCTATTCCTGCCATGATGACAGTTGTAGGCGAAGCATTGGAGAATCTGGACATCATGGCGATTACCATGGTAGGTACCAGAGAGAATGCGAATGCCAGTATGACAAGGGCCGAATCACCTAAGAAAGAGGCCATACCGATACTCATACCGACTGTCGCTCCGAATGCGGCACCGGATGAAACTCCAGTTGTATATGGATCCGCAAGAGGATTCTTGAGAACACTCTGCATGATCACTCCGCAGATCGCCAAACCAGCACCGCCAAGGATTCCTGCCACAACTCTCGGGAGCCTGTGATCAAATACTATGTAATCGTATTCCGATGTTGCATTCCCCATTATGTGGTCTATGATGATCTGATAGACTTCGAAGAATCCTATGTCCAGAGCACCCACAGTAACTGCAAAACTTGAAACTAATATGATTATTACCGCACACGCGGCTATGAAAAAGAGTTTCCATCTTATGGTAGAATTGAACTTGCTCACTGTTGAATTGAGCCCAGCATCACCTTCGATGGGCTGATTCCATTCTCTGACAGAATTGATGACATCCTCACTGAGGATGATATCCTGTTCAAGTCTGTTTTCGCTCATTTTATCTGGAAGGGGTTTAAGGCCCCTTTCGGGGCCGTTTTAATCAGTCAAGGTACTCCCAAACAGCGAACTTGGAGGCCTTGAGGTCTGCCATGCTTCCCTTGTAGTTGGTGAAGTCGTGGTAGTACTCGTACATGATCTCCCAAGCCTCGTCCTCGTCGAATGCGTCGGGCCAAAGGATGCTAGCCAAGGACAGGATGAATGAAGGCCCTGCCATCGTACAGTTCTCGAAAGCGATACTCACAATCTGACCGTCGTATCCGATGTTCCTAAACTCTTCTGCGATATCCGTGACGTCCTCAAAGTAATCCTCGGTCGTAGTTGACTTGGAAGTTGCGTATCCGAATGAAGCAATGATGAGGACATCAGGGTTGTACTTCTTGATGTTCTCGATATCGACCGCATCGAATCCATCGGAGGTGTAAACACTGACTCCGTTGTACAGAGGAAGCATCTCAACGGTGTATACGTCTGCTAGGACGACATCTCCGGTTCCGTGTGCGTCAACATACAGGGGGTTGAGACCATATCCGGGTGCATAGTAAGGCATGATGTAGGTAAGCGAACCGACATCCGCATCAACGACTGCCTTGATTACAGTCTCCTCGACCTTCTCGACGTACTGGATGTATGCCTTGGTTTTCTCCTGGAGGTTGAACATCGCTCCAAGGGTGATGAAGGTGTCGAGCCAGGTAATATCTCCGTGAGCCCTGTTCATGGGCAGTTTAATAACATTCAGGTCGTACTTGTCGTAGTTGTTCTCGACGGTAGTGAGGAAAGCAGACTCATAGAACCTCTGGTCTCCCATTGTGATCTTGATCTTATCCTTCAACATGGGCTCGTAAGAATCATTGGTAATCATCATGCTCTTGATCTCTTTGACCTTGTCAATTCCAGGGTAGAGGTTTGTATCGAGATCGCTGGGTCCGATATCTCCATTGGACATCCAAGCGACTTTGTCATAGAGTCCAAGAATTGTCAACCAGTCGAGACCGGTGCTGAATGAGACGTGTATGTAACCGTCATCGAGGGCTCTTGTAAGGGGATACTCGACGGAACTCTTCTTGTTGTTCCAATCCACATAGTACATGGTTCCTTCTTTTCCATCGAGGAAATCCTTCACAAGGTCGTAATCCTTGCTATCGACCTTTCCGTCTGCGTTGGCATCTGCCAAGGGGTTCTCGGAGGAGGACCATTTGGTCTTTCCGTCGTTGATGCTCTTGATGAAAGCAAGATCAGCGTCATTAAGATAGTCATTGTTATCAGCATTTCCAAAGACCCTCAGCTGAGTGTCAATGGTGTATGTGCGGTCATCATCAGGTGATGATCCACCGCCGTTACCGTTGTTTGCGATAGCGAAGGCAGCAACCGCCGCAATGGCAACAATTGCTACAACAGCTATGATAAGTGTTGTGTTTTTGTCCATGATATAACCTTCAATTGGATAATCCTGAACTTGACAGTTCGTTTTTCGTATTTTGACCATCTCCGATCTTACATCTTGCATCGTATTTTCAGGGGGGCACCCTTCTGTCAAATGGAGTATGCTGGCAGGGGGGTGAATTCTTGAGTCCCGAAGGGTCATTTGACAGTTGGAAACGTATCAGCTCAACTCCACGGAATCAGCAAGATCCATTGATCAGAATCGTACATTTTTCTCCTCCAGGACATCCAAGCATTGGGCCGAAAGATCGTCAAGATTGCACAAGACCCTCGAAATCCTCCCAATCCTGTCGACCGAGACCGCAAGTGTCAATTGACCCATCGAACGGACCACGGTCTCCGAGGACGGTCTGTGCAGATGTCTCGTCAGTTTCCCGTCCACCATCCTCTCGACCATATCGCCCGGAAGTTCCTCCCTTAGCATGGATACGAACAGCTGCGCAAGCATGCTCAGAAGCATCGAACCGCGAACGGTATCGTCGCTCCAAACCCTTAAAGGCCTCAGACTGGCCACGTTCGTTATCGATTTGATCAGGTCCTCCACATCATTCCTCCGACGGTATGTGCGCAGGGCCTTGAGCGGTTCCATCGGGTGTGAGCTCTCCAGTTTGAACCATCCGCATAGGGAACCCGCGAACAGGTCTGCAACCTGTTCCACCGCCTCATCGGACCATACGTCGAGCTTCGTCTGAACATCGTAATCGTTCACCGTGGTATCGAAGAACTCCGTGTTGCTGAACGCTATCAGGTTCGTCTGTTTCGGCCGGTTACCCGGCCTCTTCAATGATTTCCTTAGCCTCTCTGCCGCGATCTGCGCGTTGCGTTCCGCAGTCAGGCGACTGCGGATGTACTTGTCCACGGAGAAGAAGAAATATGTCGTCTTCCCGTTCTTCAACGTCCTGATGACGCATCCCACACCTCTTTCCAGGTACCGCATTCCATCGATGTTCTTCCTGATGAAGTCCCTGTCGCCGCTGTTCATCTCCTTCCTGGTCAGATACCGCATATCGGAATCCGTTATCTCATCCAGCAGGTTCTTGTCGGCCCCTCCGTTATCCATGACGATCATGGACCCCTTCTTCAAGAACAACATGAGCTGCGGGATGAAGTCCGAATATTGCATGGGATCGTTCCAATTCCCGGGATACACCTCTATTTTGAACGGCAACCCCTCGTCCATCAGCATGGCCACCACGAACTGTATCTGGTTCTGCACCCCGTTCCCGCCGTATCCTACGGCGGCGCCCTTCATCCTGGAACCGCTTACCGGGACGTGGGAACCGTCCACATACACGTCTGTGCGCCTGGGTTTGTAGATCCTGAGGATGCCGTTCCAGACGGCATCCAGGGTCTCCTCGAAATACAGGCCGAGAAGATCCAGTCCCCTTTTGATGGTCTGATATGATATGCTCCATCCGTACGCACGTTCCAATCTCGCCAAGGGATTGGCGAGGTCCCTCGAACATGCGGACATGGATGAACCGTTCTCAAGGAGATGTACGCACATGACCTCCACTATTATCCCGAGAGGAACACCCTTCACCTTGAATCCGGAGAAGAAGTCGTACAGTCCCAATCTTTCCATACCCCATCTCACGAGACGGATCAACCCAATCGGTATCGCTATATTCTGGCAGCCGATAGTGTCCACTGCCTTGGTCTTAACAGGTTTACTCATCAATGGGCCGAGGTACCTTCTTCTCTAAAAACTGCTCAGCACCCCAGACTTTGCATCCGACCCTCAGATGTGCGCCTGATCTACAATATATCTGTCAAGTTCAGGATAATACTTCCAATAATCATCCGAAGTGATTATAGTATTAATAGTTTAAACTAACCTAAATTGTGTTATTCAAATGTGCCAGCACACTAGTTTTCAATTATGAACTATTTATAGAAAAATTAACCGATATAATCCAACAGCTCTTCATAGCCTTTGAAAAACCCGTCCACATGATAGCTCAGCCACGGACGCTTAAGGATCTTATCACAGTCCCCGTAGATGATGTAGACCCTCTTCCCGAACTGATGCGCGTAGATGATCTCGCCTATGCACCCTATGTAAGGATGATCCGGGATCGAAAGATCCGCGATGAGGATGTCGCACTTCCTGAGGTTCGACAATTGGCTCTCGACCAGTTCCTTGTCGGATGTGAAACCGTCCGAGAAATCGTTGATGACCTCCATCCCATGAGCAGAAAGGATCCCGATGGCCCTGGAACGCTCCGACTGAACCTCGTCCCAATCGCGGCTGTCAACCGCTCTTGCGTAGTATACCAGCATCACATTCCCCAGAAGGGTTCGTCCTTGCGCTTGATGGCGATGGTCTCCTCGAGGGTCATCTTCTCGTCCTCTGTGAGGTCCATCTCCTTCAGGGGCTTGATGGCGGATCCGATGAGGTCGACGTAGATGACGTCCTCCTCGTTGATCTGCCTGCCGGCGGTCACGCCGTCGATACCGACAGCGACCTCCTCACCCTGCTTGGCCTCCTTGAGGGTCTCCTCTCCGGTATGGATCGACTTGATCTTACCACAGTCGCGTCCGTCGGGACCGATGAGATTCTCTCCGGGTCTGATCCTTCCAGCGAGGACCCTGACACCGACGATGGCCGGCTTGCTGGCCCTGAAGATGCAGTTGGGCAGGATCTTGAACTTGGCCGGGAACGAGAACTCGGCCCTCTTGTCGCCCTCCGCCTGACGCTTGGACTCCTCCACCCATTCGGTGTAGTCCTCGATTAGCTTGTAGACGATCTGATTGGTTATGACCTTGAGCTCGGGATGCATGGCGAGCTCCGCCTCGGCATCCTTCGACAATGTGGAGTTGAATCCGAGGAGGACGCAGTTCTTCTTGTCACCGTACGCTGCTTCGACGATATCCCTGCGTGTGATCTCTCCCACGCCGTACTTCCTGATGGGGATGTTGTTGGCCTTAGCCTCGAATGCGAGCGCTTCCAGCGAACCCACTGCGTCGGCCTTGATGGAGATACCGTTCTCCGATGTCTCGATCTTGACAGTGGACTCCTCCTGCAGTGTCTTGATCGCAGGGTCCTTCTCGTTCTTCACCACGAGCATGGGTGCCCCGGCGATGACGCCTTCCACGTTCTGACATGAGATCTTGACTCCTGCTGCCGCGTGGAGAACGGGAACGGAATCGAACCTGTCCCTGGGGTCGCGGATCTCGTCCAAAGGTTTGGGCTTGAGGATGGCCTTGACCTTCGTGACGACGGGTGCTCCCCTTGTTCCGAGGGCGACCATGTCACCCTTCTTTATCGTACCAGAATAGAGGATCATGTCCAACGTCTTTCCCAGTCCCTTCTCCTCCTTGATCTCCAGGATGGTACCCTTTCCGGGACCCTCCCCCTTCTCGAGACGGGACTCTAGGAAACGCTGTGCCAGACCGATCAGGACCAGAAGCAGGTCGGGTACTCCCTCTCCTTCCTTGGCGGATATGGGGACCAGTGCGACGTTCTTGGTGAAATCGTCTATCCTGTCGTACCTGTCCGCGTAGATCCCCTCTTCCGAGAGTTGTGCGATGATTGTGTACAGCTTCTCGTTGAACACCTCTACGGTGTGGGCCTGCTGCTGCTTCTCCGATAAGATGAAAGGTCTTCCCTCTTCGGATATCCATCCCTCGATGGTGTCGACCTTGTTGAGTGCGATGACGAACGGGGTCTTGTACTGCCTCAGGATCCTTATGGATTCGATGGTCTGGGGCATGAGACCCTCTCTGATGTCTATGACAAGAACTGCGATATCGGCAAGAGAACCTCCCCTTGCGCGCAGTGTTATGAAAGAATGATGGCCTGGTGTGTCTATGAACAGCAATCCGGGGACGTCGAACTTCTTGTTCCCGATGAGTTTGTTGCAGACCTTGTAGATGTGATCTATAGGGACCTCCGTAGCACCGATGTGCTGTGTTATGGCGCCTGCCTCGCGGGCCTGCACCGAGGTTCCCCTGATCCTGTCAAGAAGCTTCGTCTTTCCATGGTCCACGTGACCAAGAACGCTCACAACCGGTTGTCTTATCGCCATAGCCACCACAATCCATGTAATTCAAATCCAGATGAGGCTTTATAAAGCCTCGTTGACCAGCCGCACGCTGGATGTGTTGTAGACCCCTCCTTTCGGAGGGGAATGAGTTTGATTCCTAGTGCTTTCACTCGTAGATCCACTTGTCCGCGGTCCTGTCGTATGTGACGAGTTCCTCGGGCTTGAAGAAGATCGAGATCTCCCTCTTAGCGGACTCGACGGAGTCCGATCCGTGGATGATGTTGCATCCGGTCACCATGGCGTAGTCGCCGCGGATGGTTCCGGGTGCGGACTCGATGGGTTTGGTCTTTCCCATCATGTTCCTGCAGATCTGGACCGCGTCCTCACCCTCGAGGACCATCGCCATGACGGGCCCGGAGGTGATGTAGCTGATGAGTGAGGGGAAGAAGGGCTTGTCCTTGTGCTCGCCGTAGTGCTTCTCGGCGACGTCCTTGGGGATGACCATGAACTTGAGGCCCACGATCTTGAGTCCCTTCTTCTCGAAGCGGGAGAGGATCTCTCCGCAGAGTCCGCGCTGGACTCCGTCGGGTTTGACCATGAGGTAAGTCTGCTCCATAGCCATGGGACTCACTCCTTCTTCTCTGCTGCCTTGAGCCTGGCTGCCTTCTCGGTGGCTGCCTTCTCGGTCCACTCGGTCGTACGGGGGACCCTCTTCAGCTCGATCATGTTCTTGTAGCACTTGTTTGCGTCGAAGAAGAGGATGGTTCCGTCCTTCTTCACGAACATCTTACCGGTTCCGGGCTCGATGGGGGCTCCGCAGAAGGAGCATCTCCTGGATGTGTCTACCATCTGAATCACCTCATGCCCAGTTTCCTGGCTTCTCTGGATGTCTCTCTCAGCATGAGGATGTCACCCATTCTGACAGGACCCATGATATTCCTTGTGATGATCCTTCCCTTGTCGCGGCCATCGAGGACACGGACCTTGACCTGAGTCGCCTCACCGGTCATTCCGGTCCTTCCGATGATCTCAACGACCTCAGAAGGAATGCTGTCAGTGTCGACCATTCAGCTCACCTCAGTTCTTGAGGGCTGCGGTTGCCTGAGCGATCTCTTCACAAAGTGCTTTTCCCTTTCCGACGTCCATGATAGCGACGGATGCTGCGGGCTTGTTGAGTCCGATTGCGGCTCCAAGCTCGACCTTGCTGGGGACGTACACGTAGGGAACGTTCCTCTCGTCACAGAGAGCGGGCATGTGTGCCAGGATCTCTGGGGGCTCGACATCTGCGGCCATGATGACCATTGCAGCGGCTCCGCGCTCGACGGCCTTTGTGACCTCGTTTGTTCCCTTCTTGATCTTACCGCCGTCGCGAGCTGCCTCAGCGAGAGCGTATGCCTTGTCGGAGAGCTCCTTGGGAGTCTCGAATTTAACAAATACAGACATTTCAATTACCTCTTTCCGGTGCACAAAGGCACCATCATTATTCATCGGCTCTGTAAGAGCATCCCTGCTATCTTATTATCATATAAAAGGATGAGTACCAAGTTGTATGGACGCTGATTGTAAAGAAAAACTATCTAAGACTTCGAAAGAGTCACAGTGCCAGAATAGAGAAATACCCCGTCTTTAGACGGGCAATTAAGGGTATCGACCCCCGAAGGGGTCGAAGGGGATCACATGACTCCCCAATTTATGAAGAAGTGACCGTCGAGATCGACATACTCCGAAAGGTCCTCGGTAACGAAGTGGTCGAAGTAATACTCGAAGATCTCCTCATAGTCTATTCCGGCCGAAAGCTCGGGATAGAGCATGTTCAGATAGAATGCGGTCTCAGCGAGATACAATCCGCTGTTACATGTCTCTCTGGCCAGGCTGAGGTAGGTGATCTCGATTCCGGACTGGGCCATCATCTTAGCGATCGAAGGGGTGGTCACATCAAAAGTCTGGTTGTCACGCTGCCTGATTCCATCATTCTCGTTATCGATGATGATGAACTTACCGTCCTGTGCGTACTTCCTGACGATCTCATAGATCGCATCCTCATCCAGGGTGTTGTACACATCCTTCAGCTCAGCGTTCTCCCCGGCAACAAGTGCACCGGCGATCTCGGAGTGGTAGGTACAGGTATTTCCCTTTCCAGCAATGAGGTACTGTCCGGATGTGACAAAGTTAGGCGCGTTCCTGAACATAATGTACATCTTCTTGTCAGAGTCCGACAGCCCAGAAACGGCCTTCTTAATCTTTCCGATGACGCTGTCATGCCACTCCAGGTACTCGTAGGTCTTCGTCATGTCTCCCTGAAGAAGGTATGCGAACATGACAATGGATCTGTCGATATCCTCTTTGGCGGAATCATCTCCCCCTCCATCTTTGTCGCAGGTGTTCATATACATACAGTCGGTGGATGTTCCCTTGAAGAACTTCCTGGTGTCGGAATCTGTGATGGTATAACAGTATCCAGGAACGTATACATCGACCTTGTTCTCGAGAACAGCCTCTAGGTCAGGCTCCTCTTCCCATCCGAAGGAGGGGAGGGTAGCGTACTTCGAATTGATATTTACCCACTTGGTCGTCTTGATGGTATCGTCGACCATTGCGACCTTGCCAAGAAGTCCGGTAAGATCTGCAAGGTAGGCTCCGCTGGAGAAACCGATGGCGATGGTGCTGACAGGCCAGTTGACTGCGGATACCTGATGGTAGTTGTCCACATAGTAGACCTTCATTTTGGTCTTCGAATCAGCGTTTATCAGTTTCTTAAGGAAGTCGATATCATCAGAATTGACCTTTCCATCCGCGTTCGCATCGGCCAGGACAGTAGTCTTATTCTTTCCGTCTATGATTCCCTGCAGGTATGTCAGATCGTCATCGTTCAGTTTGTCATCTTCGTTGGCGTTTCCATACACCCAAAGTCTGGAAGACTTGGAGGGACATTCCGACTCCTTAAGAATCTTGTCTACAAGAGCTCCCTCGGAGTCTCCACCGTTGCCTCCGTTATTCATCACTACGAACGCTGCCACTCCGGCTACTGCCACGACCGCAACGACCGCGATGATAATCATTGTCTTATTATCCATGATATCACTCATATAGGGTTGAGGACAATATGCGTCATTCCGTCGATTTGGATGACTTTTGTCTCAATATTGTAAACAGTTTTGAGGTTCTCTTCAGTAAGAACGTCCTGAACATTACCGTCCGCGTAGATCTGACCCTTATGCATCAGTATGACACGGTCGGCATATGCAGCTGTAATATTGAGGTCGTGACAGACCATTATGACTATGATCCCCTTCTCGCGGGCATAGTCTTTCAGGAATCTCATGATCTCCATCTGATAACGGACATCCAGATTGGATGTCGGCTCGTCGAGGATCAATATCGAAGGCTCTTGGACAAGTCCGCGCGCGATCGTCACACGCTGTGCCTGTCCGGCACTGAGCTGATTGATATCCCTCTCGCACAGTTCGTCGAGGTCTAGAAGTCTTATTACTTCATCGACAGCATCGATATCCTCCTTCGAAACATTGTATCCTGATATCGGTGCGCGTCCGAGAAGTATTGATTCCAGGACCTTCATGGAGAAGGCGCTGTGGACGCTGTTAGGAACATAAGCGATCTTCCTGGCAACATCAAGACGGGACATCTCGGAGACTTTCTGGCCGTCAATGTATATCTCCCCGGCGGAAGGCGTGTAGAGTTTATTGAACGTCTTGGCTATCGTAGTTTTCCCGACACCGTTGGGACCGAGTATACAGACCAATTCAGCCTTGTCGAACTTCACACTGACATCGAAAAGGATCTGCTTGGTAGGGTATTTGAAATCCAGGTGCTCCACTTCCAATTCTGTCATGCCCACGCCTCCCTTCTAGCCTTAAGAATAAGGAATATGAACAAAGGTCCACCGATACATGACGTGACAACACCTATAGGAAGAATATTGGGCGCTACGACCGTTCTGGAGATGATGTCCGCAACGATAAGGAGCAAAGAGCCCACGAGAGCGGATGCCGGAATCAGATAACGGTTATCGGTACCGACGAACACCCTTGCAATGTGAGGGGAAACTAGACCGACGAATCCGATGATTCCTGTGAAACTGACGATAGTAGCTGCAACCAAGGTCAGGATCATCATCATGAGCATCCTGCGCTGGTCGACATTTATCCCTAAGGCCTTCGCGCTCTCATCCCCAAGACCCATGACATTTAGCTGTTTAGACATGGACTGCAGAAGGATGGATCCTATCAGCGTTATCACCAAGATTAGTAGAACCTGAGAGAAATCCGTTCCTGTGATCGAACCGACCATCCACGCATATACTGAGGCCATGTCTTCCGGATGTGCAGATATCATGAACAGCTGGGTCAATGCATCGAATAGATACATCATACCGATTCCACAAAGGATCATGACAGTAGGTGAAGCTGTGTGGAACTTGGACATCATAAGGATTACTGTGGCAGGAATTATCGCAAAGACGAATGCATTAGCGACGATACCGCCCCCGGCGATTATTTCGAACCCGAGAATAATAGCCAATGCTGCGCCGAAACCGGCACCGGAGGAAATCCCCATAGTGTAGGGGTCGGCCAGCGGATTCTTCAACATCCCCTGCATTGTGGTACCAGCGATTGCCAGACCGACACCTGCCAGAATAGCTGTGAGTATCCTTGGGAACCTGACTTCTACAGCAATATGATACTTTGTGATGTCTACTGGCTCCGTTCCAGAGATCCAATACCAAAGATTCTCATACACTTCCGAAAAGGAGATGGAATAAGAACCAATAGTTATACCATACATCGCCACAAGTACCATCACTACAGTTGCTATTATCAGAAATAACATCCTGTGCCTTCTCAATGAAGAATAAGCGGTGCGGAAGTTAGTATCTTTGATCAACTCTACGTTGACACTGCCCTCCTGAATCTCCCCTTCGGCGATCGGTGTATATTTATTATCATCATCTGTCATGAGCTCTACCGATAATGATTGGATGTATCATCCAAAATATATCGTTTTCGTAATCAAGATTAATAAATAACACAATTTACTAACTCTGCAGTGTTAACTAAAGCGGCCGAAACGACTGCAGTAGAAGATAATGTTGAACGGATAAAATCGATTCAGCGATAGAACTAGTGGTATGATAGCCCCCTATCGGGGGCTGAAGTGTTTGATC
>JAFUHJ010000001.1 GCA_017468935.1 Candidatus Methanomethylophilaceae archaeon | reverse complement strand
AGCAGCATATGCTCGTACTACGGGAAGAACATAGGCCTGTCCAGGATAAGGGCGCTTATGGGAACCGATGCCTACGGGACATCCGTCAAAGGACTCATGAACGGACTCCAAGGGATAGGTTTCGAGACATTGGCCGTCGATGTACCGAAGGAATCGATCGGGGACGGCGATTATACTATGCCTGCCATCGTCAGAGTGATCTTACCGGAAGGATTGGCGCACTATGTGGTCCTCTATTCCGTCTCAGAGAAACAGGTGACGCTGATGGACCCTTCGGAGCCCCGTCCCGTGAAGAAACCGCTCAAGGACTTCCTCGAACAGTTCGACGGGACCATGGTCCTTCTGGCCCCTACTGAGAAGTTCCATGAATTGGAAAGCGACAAGCGCAATGACAAGCTCAGGTTCCATAGGATAATCGAACCTCATTGGAAACTCTTCGCCGCCGCAATAGGCATCTCGGTCCTGATATCCCTCTTCGGTATCGTGATGACGGATTTCAACCGCACACTGATAGACGATCTGATACCTGACAATAACAAGGATGCCCTCATAAGTGCCGGACTGACGCTGTTGGTCGTCACATTGGTATATCTGGCGTTCAATGCGGCCAGGACACACATCATCCTAATCATCTCCCAGCGTATAGAGAAGGCCCTGTCATTCGGTTATTTCAGACATATATTCAAACTACCGACACTCTTCTTCTCCACCAGGAAGACCGGCGATGTCATCACCAGATTCCAGGACTCCAGCGTGGTCAAGAACATATTGACCGCGACCACACTGTCCGTGGGGATTGATGTGTCGATGGCGGCCATCGTCGGCGCATATATGTTCACGGTATCCAGCCAACTGTTCCTGATCCCCGTGACCGTGGTGTGTGCCAATGCCATCCTTGTCTATCTGTTCAAGGAACCCTACCGCAAGATCAACCACAGGTCGATGGAACAGAACTCCCGCCTGAATTCGAAACTGATCGATTATCTTTCCGGGATAGAGACGGTCAAGGCCACCTCCAGTGAATCGATGATCATGGATACGGTCGAGGACGAATACGTCAAGACCCTGAAGAACGAACTGACCGAGGGTATCCTCACCAATGCCCAAAATACGCTGTCACAGGCCATCATCCTGATAGGCAATCTGGCCACGCTTGTGATTGGTGGACTCCTGGCCATAGACGGTTTCATCAGCATCGGTACATTGGTGGCATTCATAGCCCTGACGACGTACTTCATCAATCCTGTCCAGAGGATAGTCCAACTTCAACTGTCCCTGCAGGAGGTCAGGATCTCCATGCTCAGGCTGTCCGAAGTATACAATGTCGCTGAGGAGGACAACGGAGGGATACCCGACGACCCGTATTCTGGAGACATAACGGATGTGAGCATCGAGAACATCAGATTCGGTTACGGTATGAGGGACCCGATCATCAAGGATGTGAACATCCATCTGTCGAAAGGGGAAAAGATAGCACTCGTCGGCAGATCCGGATGCGGGAAGACCACTCTGACCAAGATCCTGATGAAGATGTACGAACCTTTGAGCGGGAGGATACTGTACAACGGCATCGACCTCGCCAACATAAATGCGAGTAACATCCGCAAGCACATAGGTTACGTACCCCAGACGGTCCATACATTCAGCGGCAGCATCAAGGAGAACATAACGATAGGTGCCGAGAACGTATCCCAGGAGGAATTGGATTATATATGCGAGATCACAGGGTGCGATTCTTTCATCAAGAGACTCCCGGCCGGATACGATTCATATTTGGATGACCGCGGCGGAGGGCTCTCCGGCGGAGAGAAACAGCGTCTTGCCATCGCGAGAGCGCTGGTGAGAAGGCCTTCTTTCCTGATATTCGACGAAGCGACATCCAACATGGATTATCTCACGGAGAGGCTCACCTACGACCTCATGTTCGAGAAGCTCAAGGATATTCCTATGCTGATAGTCGCACACAGGCTGAGCACCATCCGCAAATGCGACAGGATCTACGTCCTCTCGGACGGGAAGATTGCAGAACAGGGTACACACGATGAACTGATCAAAGCCGACGGCCTTTATGCCGAGATGTGGGAGAAACAGGTTGGGCATGAATGAGTGCCGATATGGCACGGTTTTGCTTCCGCCCTCGATCCCTGCATCGGAACAGATACCCTTAAGACAGTCTCTGGAATAGTAGACTCGCCGCCTTTCAAGTCTTCTTACCATCCAAAAGTGCTTTTTATATATCGATATGGGAATTGATGAAGTGGTGTTACCGTGACAGACCTAAAGAAACCCAAGAATTCAAGTGAACTCAAGGATGTAGAAGGCGAAGCGGGCGAAAGCCTTCTCGCCCATGATATCCCTATGAAGGATGGGAGAAAGATCATTTCCGAAAGGGTTCCTGCGAGGAACAAAGGCAATCCTAATAAGGAACCGATCGACGACCTTGCCTGAACTTCGGTCGTTGGATCCACGCCCTTGTAGCAGTGCATTGTCACAACCTGCTAGAACGCTTTTTCAAAAAGGCCCGTATCCATTCCAGAGGTACGGGCAAATCATTCTTTGTGAAATACGAGAGCCTTGTGGGATCATCCTTCCCGATATTCGGGAAACGGCATATGGCACGAATTATACGCCATTTGACGAATATCACACTGCTGGAAAGACAGCTCGGAAGTGTTTTAAAATATATCCGTCCTATAGGATTGCAGAATGAAGCGTGGCATCCTCTTTTTACTCTGCGTTTGCCTGGTTTTGATCAGTGCCACAGGAGCATTCCTGATTCATGATGGCGGTACAAATGTCCCTAACACGGAGGATGCTTCATCCGACAGTTATGCTGTGACCGATCTGAACATCGATTCCGAATCAGAACCTGATATGTCATATTCCCCAGAAAGGATGAAGAAGTTAGTCACCAAGCTCACATCCGCAATCGTCGATTTATTCGAAAATAAGGATGAGAAGAGAGGAGATACCATTGATATCAAAGATAGGATCGAGGTATCCCAGGGCGCATATACTATCGGATACAACAACACTTACGTTTTTTCCAAGGACGGCAGGATCGTCATAGATGAGGGCGGGTCCCTGATACTTGGGGACAGTTTCACGATCAAAGGTGAAGATACCGTCATCGAACTGAAGAAGGGTTCCACAGTGCACATATTCGGTGTCGATGTCAGATTGCCGATCGACCTGAACATCGCAGTCAAAGGATCGCTCACACAATACTTTGAGGTCACCGGGAATCTCGAGGATAGATCATTGAGCATGAACATCAAGGGAGACCTGGATCTTGACGGCATATTGAGCGTCGGAGTATTGATGGTCAAAGGGGGAAGTGGGAGCGAATTGGAAGCGGATGTCGATCTCGGCATCGATGTGGATGCATCGTCTTCGATAAAGGATATCAAGACCATAGCGGACCACTTGTTCGATTTAGATGTGGGTGCCGAGATTACTGTCGGCATCAACAGTTTAAGATCATCCATCAACTCATCGCTGCTAACGTACATGGTGGATGCGGATTCATTCAAATTCAAGGTATCGTCTCCCCTGAACAGTAAGTCTCTGGCCCTCAATAGCCTTGACATTGACAGTATCGTGGCCACCGCGACCAGCTATATCACTAAAGTCAACAATATCCAGATAGATGCCCATCACGTACAATCCACAGAAGGCGATGGCCCCCTGACGGTCGATATTCCGCGGGCCGTTATCAGAATCGGATCGCTTGCCAAGACGCTTTACGATATCGAGATCAGCACAGCCAAATTCGATGTCGTGCTCGACGATAGGATATCTCTGACGATGCACAGAGGGCAGATGACCACCAACTACGGGAAATTCGAAGCCGATCTGAATATCAGAGAGGGTTGCCAGGTATCGTTCATAAACACTGATGTGAATGGCGAACTGAAAGCTAATGATATGTCCACCATAAGCGGGTTGGCCCACATGCCCTTCAGAACTTCTAACCATGCAGTGATTGGAGATCTGTTCGATGCAAGTTTCGCGGAGGACGAGGAGGCTACCCTGTATCTCAATTTCGACACCCAGAAGTTAACCATCTACCCCAATGACGGTTACAGAATACTCGAATTCCAATCAGACAGATACGTAGAATACGTGGTCGACGAAAGCGGTCTATCCGCTGAGCCCAAAGCGCTCAAAGGCACGTTCTATGCAGAGCTCGGTACAAGAGAATACTATCTCTGGATAGAGGACAAAACACTCCTTGTTCGCGCTACAGAGATCGTTCAGCTTCCGACACCGGAACCGCAACCTGGAAAGGTCTTCTTTGGCTGGAGCGACAGCATGTCGTATTACAAAGACGAATATGAGATGCCCGCCCATGATGTATCCATGACCGCGTTATGGACCGATGAGACGTACAAGACAGAGGTTGTATCGGGCACATATATCATCAGGACCGAAAGCCCAGCAGTGTTGGTTTCAGAGTCATTGATGAAGGACATCAAATCGAAGATCGATTCAGGCGAAGTAAGATCCCTTAGAATGAGCCTTGTCAGTTACGAACTCACCTACGAGATCACTCTTCAGAAAGAAGACATAATTGCGATCGATGGCGGTTTGGAAGCTGTGGTCTTCAGTATCGACTCATCGCAGATGCCCGAAAGGGAGAAAGTGATCGGCAAAGGCAAGTTATTTGCCACAATACTTAAAGATTCCAAAGGCCCGATAGAAGAAATCTCGAAGATTGTGGATCTGAAGGTCACCCTCCCTAGACTCGATACGGTAAACACGGTAGAATCCTACTATATGGACGATCTGGGCCGTCTTACCAAACTTGATTGTGACTATGGATTCTACACGGTACAGCATGAGAGCGAGGAAGGCGAGATCGAAGTGGAACAGAGAGCGGACGTCACCATTCATACCAATGGCCTACCGTACTGCATCGCTTACACTTCATTCGTCCCGGTCACCGGGATATCTCTGGAGACCCTCTTGATCTCACTTATCCCTGTTATAGTGGTCGGCATAATCCTCGCATTCATATCCAGGAGGACTTGACGTGGAAAAGGCAAGGATCACAACCGACCCTGTACTGAGAAGGATAAAGAGCAGTACACCCTTCCTCCTGGCCTTGGCCCTCGTAATCTCTGGATTCTACGAGCTATATAAGCTGTATGTATCCGATCAGACCGACAACTTCGGATTCGTCGATGATATCCTGGCGGCAGTGATAAAGATCATCATGGCCGAGTTCATCCTATTCGACCCCAAAAGGAACGTCTTAAGGGCCGTAGGATTCTATGCCATGTCCATCGGAATGAGCAGAGTGATATTGTCCATAAGCACTCTGATGGTCGTATCAACGATCTCGCTCGTCATCGGTAGCATTACTTTGATAATGGGTGTGAATCTGCTGTTCTCCAGCTACAAGTACCTCATGGACACATCCCGCGGACTGCTGTCGATGATCGCCAGCACCAGCGGCCTGGCCCTCTTGGAAGTGGTCATTCTTCTTGTGAACTATCAGACCTACCTTATGACTGGTGTCCCACTCTACGCCGATGTTGCCCCCAACATCATATCATTGTTCCTGTATCTCATCCTTCTCCTGATCCTGGATACAGAGGAGGCCAGATACAATACGGAATTGCAGCAGATCAACACCAGAGTCGAGAGTGTCCGTGTCATGAACGTGGCGGAGAATTCGTTGAAGCTGAGCAGGGAGGATGGGCTCGTCCTGAAACATATGTTCGATGACAGATCCTCTTGGAACACCCTTTCCGACGGAGGACCGGTGGAATCTGAAAAAAGATTGGTACTTGTCGATGAGAGGGTCAAATCCGTCATGATACTGCAGAAATGGTCAGGTCACGACAACATCTATGTGACTATGTCGAACGACAAGAGGGGTTCCGTCATGATCGCGAACAGGTTCTCGATAACAGACGTGTATTCCGATGGTGACGATAACGATTTCACATCATTGAGGATGTACGACGGGAAGAGGATGCTCATGTGCTTAGAGGTCGAACCCTTCATCCCCTCAAGAAAGGAGGCGACAGCATGAACCGCCGCCAGATCCTAACAATCATCCTGGGCCTGGTGATGGTATTCAATGGGACCTACTTTGTCGTTCAATGCATCACGGCCACCGAATTCAAACCCGATTTGAATTTCGCTTCTGCCATCGTCGTACTTCTTACAGGACTCGTAATAATAATCTTCCTGTACAAGAATCTGAAGAATTGTGTCATTGTCAGTCTGATGGCCGTAGGGGCGTCCATGGTATTGCGCAACGTATATCTTCTGGTGGAACCTGTACAGAGCATAGAGCTTCTGACAGGAGATGCACACCTGATCATCAGTGTCATCCTGGTCTACTATGCATTGTCGCTAATCCTCCACACCTCGGCCGGTAGTGCCAAAGCGCTCCTGTGTCTGGGGTTATTGGCGTTTACTGAGTTCCTTCCATTCATTTACTATGTGTATATGGGTTCGAATATCGTTGACACGTTATCTGCTCATATGAACAGCCTTGTCTATGGTCTGATGCACCTCGCGATCCTTTTGATCCTCACAAGGAAAGATATGCTCCTGGAAGGTGTTTCAAGCAGATTGACCAGAAACTCCCGCGATCTATACAGGTCCATGTGCACCCCGGCGGATGCTTACATCGATGTCAATGACGTTAACGTCCTGATGACCTATACTGAAGAAGGCTGGACCAATCTCTCCTTAGGTCCCGTCCTAAAAGAGAGACAGGTCAAGTTGCATAATTCGGACATGGAGATCCTTCTACAGAAGATGAACGATGACGATAGGACCTATATCTCGCTGAGACCCGTAAGAAACGGATCGTTCAGCATACCTGTCTCCTTCCCTATCGAAAAGGTGGTCCTCAATGAGAACGAACCGGGGGCATCCGGGATGATAAGGGTCTATGGTACGGACGGCCTCTTCATGGACATACTCGTCAAAGACTATAACGACGAAAGGAAGACCTATATCGAGACGATACGCTACAAGAGAAGGAAGTCCAGGACAAGAAGGTCCTGAGAGAATCCGACCATCATCTTTTATTGCCACCAGCGTATAACCCGCTTGATGCACGAAGTCTCAGTCGTAACCACGCTCGTCGATGCAGTCATCAAAGAGCTCCAAAGATACAAGGTGACGAAGGTCAACAGCATCACCGTAGTGATCGGCGACCTCACCAATCTCGGAGAGGAGCAGATGTCGTTCGCATACGAGATCGTGACGCGCGGAACGATCCTCGAGGGATCGGAGTTCATAGTGGAACATGAACCGATAGAGCTTCAGTGTAAGACCTGCGATTTCATTGGACCGGCGACCATATTGAAGGATCCGGATTTCGATACACACTCGATACCCGTCCTTGCCTGCCCGAAGTGCGGCGGTGCGGTCAACGTCATCAAGGGACAATCATGCGTTGTCAAATGCATGGACATCGAGGAGGCAGAATGATGTTCAAGTACAGGGACGAACAGACGGCTAAGAAGATCCTCGAGGGGATCAAGAACATGGGCGTGGAGGCCAAGTTCATGCATATCTGCGGAACGCATCAGGACACTATCGTCCGCTTCGGTCTTGAGCAGATGCTGAACGATGTGGGTATAGAGATAGCCCAGGGACCCGGATGTCCCGTCTGCGTCACGACCAGCCAGGAGATAGCGGATGCCATAACGCTGGCAAGGAACGATGTCACCGTCACGGCCTTCGGGGACCTGATGAGGGTCCCGACCACCATTGGTTCCCTCTTCCAGGCCAAATCCGAGGGAGCGGATGTCAGGATCGTCTATTCCATCGACGATGCCGTCAAGATGGCAAGGGACCAGCCCGACAAGCCCTTGGTGTTCGTCGGTGTCGGATTCGAGACTACCGCACCCTCCACATGCGTACCCCTCCACAAGGACAACTGTCCCGAGAACTTCAGCATCTACAGCAGCCACAGGATCTGTCCCCCCGTGCTCAAGACCATATTCGATCTGGGAGAATCGCACATCCAGGGACTGATCGAACCCGGACACGTCGCCGTGGTCACCGGAACCGACATGTTCCAACCCTTCTCCGAAGGACCGTACAACATGCCCCAGGTCGTATCAGGATTCGAACCTCTCGACCTACTCATGTCCGTATACATGCTGTGCAAGCAGATCAAGGACGGAAGGCACGAGGTGGAGAACGAGTACACCAGGCTGGTCAAGAGGGAAGGCAACCCTATCGCTATGAAACTGATCGAGGACACCTTCGACCCGGTGGACCGCCACTGGAGAGGATTCCCCATGGTCCCCAAGTCCGCCCTCGCTCTCAAACCCAAGTTCGCCGACCACGACGCCACCAAGGTCCACGAGGACATCCTCAGGACCACTCCTACCGTGGAAGCGGAGGCAAAGGGATGCAAATGCGGTGATGTCCTGAGAGGACTCATCAAATCCGAGCAGTGCCCGATGTTCGGAAAGGTCTGCAAGCCCACCAACCCGATGGGACCCTGCATGGTCTCAGCGGAAGGGAACTGCAGCATATCCTACAGACTGGGCAACAAGAGGCTCTGAACATGACTCAACTCTACACAGATCTCCACATGACGAAGCGCATCCTTATCGTCACCAATGACTCCAAGGTGTTCAAGGACAAGAGCAAGCTCCTCTCGGCATTCGAGATGTTCGAAGGACGCGCAACGGAGGTCAAGAACCTGGTTGCCCGTCTGGACACCGCCAAGAACGATAAGGGCGGGAAACTCTGTGATGTTTCCTACGGAGTGATCACCGCCCGTTACGGATTCGTCCCCGGGAACTACATGATCACCGGATACGATGAGACCATGGACACCAGGGAGGAGTTCATGGCCGTGGACAAGAAGAAACAATTCGTGGAGCAGGTATCCTATCTCACAAGACCCTTCGACAAGGTCATCTTCTGCATGCCGAAGGAGATGTTCAGGCTATTCTTAGAGGCCGATGCCATTGATGACGGAAAACTCATAGCAGTCACCAATCCCGAATTCCAGGTCGAATGCGGAAGAAGGAACTGGATCTACCTCGAGAGGAAGGGAGCAAGGGTCGGCAACGAGAATGCCGACAGGATCGAGGAGATCATAAGGGATCTGTGCAAACAGTGATCGCATGAGGGTCGACGAGCTCGATGTTTCGGACAGTGTCGCAGAGGCACTCATGGAAGCGGGCTATGTCAACCTTCATCCTCCACAGGCAGAGGCCATACCGATAGCCCTCCAGGGACATAACCTGGTTGTCGCCATACCCACGGCCAGCGGTAAATCGCTCATAGGTTACGTACCCGCACTGGACATGATGGTCCGGAAGGGGAAGAAGGTCCTTTACATCGTCCCGCTGAAGGCGTTGGCATCTGAGAAGAAGGACGATTTCGAGAAGTTCTCCAAATTGGGCATCAAAGCGCATCTCAGCACCGGCGACCTGGATTCCGACGACAAGAACCTCCAGGATGCCGACATCATAGTCGCCACGTCCGAGAAGGCGGATTCCATGATCCGTCACGGAAGCACCTGGATGGAGCAGGTCGGACTTGTCATCGCCGACGAGGTACACATGATCCATGACCCCGGAAGGGGACCTACATTGGAGGTCATCCTGACCAAGCTCATGCGCAGGAACAGGGACCTTCAGATCATCGCATTGTCCGCAACGATGTCCAACGCATTCGACCTTGCGGAATGGCTCCATGCCAAACTAGTAGAGAGCGACTGGCGTCCCATCCCTCTCAAGGAAGGCGTATACTACGACGGACGCATACAGTTCGACGACAGAACCTCCAGGGATGTCGAACCCGACGGGGAGGAGATATGGGGGCTTGTCAAACAGGCGATCCTTGACGGAGGACAGAGCCTGATATTCGTCAATTCCAGACGTTCCACCGAAGCCCTGGCGGTCAAGTATTCCAAGAAGATGAGCGAACTTGCCGGAAGGACATTGTCCCAAGCAGACGAGGTACTCCTTGAAGGTGATGCGGAATCCACAGCTACAGGAAGAAAGTTGTCGTCATGCGTCAAATGCGGCATAGCATTCCACAACGCCGGCCTAACATACAGGCAGAGGAAGTATGTGGAGGACAACTTCCGCAACGGTCAGATCAAATGTATCGTGGCCACACCCACCCTTGCGGCTGGTATCAACCTCCCGGCAAGAAGGGTCATCGTCAGGGACACCACCCGCTACGAGACCAACTACGGCAATTCACCGATATCGGTGATGGAGATCAAGCAGATGTGCGGTCGTGCCGGAAGGCCCGGTTACGATCCGTACGGTGAAGCGGTACTGGTGGCCAAGAGCGAGACTGACAAGGAACACCTCATGGAGGATTACGTCGAGCACGACACCGAACGTCTCACATCCAAACTGTTCAACGAGAAGATCCTCAGGAGCCATGTCCTGGGGCTCCTGGCCACCGGCGATGCCGACAGCAGGGATTCCATCATAGACTTCCTCAAAGAGACCTTCTTCGGTACAGTTTCCCAGCTGTTCGGGATCGAAAGTGTAGTGGACGGTATCGTGCGTTCCCTTGTCGAGGAGGACATGGCAAAGGAGAACGGCGAGGATATCAGGATCACATCGTTCGGGAAGAGGGTATCTGACCTCTACATCGACCCCGCCTCTGCCTCCATCCTTAGGGAAGCGGTCACGAAGATAGATGATGACACGGAGAATCTACCGATACTCCTTGCTGCGGCCATGACGCCCGATGTTCTCGGCATGTATCCGAAGAAGGCGGACACAGACAGGCTCAACGCCGCGGGGGACGAGGTGTGGGACCACATGCTCGTGGACCCCGAGGATATCGAGGACTACGATGAGGAATACTTCAACAGCGACCTGAAGGTCGCCTTACTGATCAACGATTGGATAGAGGAGACCGACGAGGACACATTGACCGACACCATGGGCATCGGTCCCGGCGACATCAGATCCAAGATAGACATGATGGATTGGATCATCTACGCCATGAGCGAGATCGCATACATGTTCAACCCTTCGGCGATCAAGAAGATACGCCCGCTGATGACACGCGTGAGATACGGTGTGAAAGAGGAACTGATCGACCTGGTAGCTTTCAGAGGTGTAGGAAGGAACAGAGCAAGGATCCTGTTCAACCACGGCATCAGGTCCAGATCCGATATCGCCGCGATAGATGAATCCGAACTGGCCAACATCCCCAAGATAGGTTCCGTCCTGGCATCCAAGATGAAGGATCAGGCCGGAGGAAGGATGGAGGTCGTGGAGAACATCACACCTTCTGAAGAGGAGGCGATGTTCGAAGAGATGGCCGCCGATTACGGCGAAGCACCTGCTCCGGTAGCGGAAGAGAAGCCGAAGAAGCAATCCAAAAAGAAGAAGGAAGAAGAGGACGGCCATAAGCAGACCAACCTCTTCGATTTCTGAACTGTGGACTTTGAAAAGCCCAGTCCTTTGATGATACTGTCAATCACGGAGGCAAGCCAAAGGTATCACTAACACTCCATCGTCCCTTCTGTACCCATATTCGGTACCTGTGATGACGATTTTGAGGTCTGGGAGCCTCATAGGGGCCTCTGCACTCTTGTTGTATTCCTCGACCAATTGTTCAATCTTCAACAGATGCTTTGCGCCCTCGTCCACATCTTTCTGCCCCAGCTTGACTTCACAGAGCGCATACCTTCCGTCCTCCAGATGCAGTACCGCATCTGCTTCCAGACCATAACGATCACGATAGTATGAGACTCTGCCTCCATATGGTGAAGAATAGATGTTCAGATCCCTCATGGCCAATGACTCAAACAGGAATCCCAGCGTATTGAAATCCGTGTTGAAATAATCTGGACTTATCCCTAACGCTGCCGCTGCCAGGGACGGATCGATGAGATTCTTCTTCTTTGTGGAACGGATTGCGGTCTTTGAGCGGATGGCAGGGCACCATGCATCTACATCGGAGATTATGAAGAGCTTCTCCAGAGCAGCTTGATAGTCGTAGTATGTTTTTTCTGAGAAATCCGTATTCGACCTAACGTCGGAGATGATGGTACGATTCTCTGTCGTTTGACAGATATTGCGTGAATATGACCTCAGCATGTGTCTGACGGTCTGTGGGTTGCGCAAGACGCCATCGACCTTGGACACGTCCACTTCACATATCTGTGTGAACAGATCCTTTGCTATCATGTAACTGTCCGATTTGTTAGTTACATCCAGAGATGACGGCCAACCGCCACGGCATATCGCATGGATTATGCCATCGATATCAAGGTCGGAATGACATCCCTCAAAGCCATCTGAATGATCGAACAGTTCTTTCAACGAAACAGAACCGTTGGATTCACCACTCTCGAAAAGGCTCATCGGCATCATCGTCATTCTGCTGATCCTCATAGTACCGGTGTGCGGTACTTCTGCATTTCCGGTCGTTGACCCTGTGAGGATGAACTGACCCTTCTTCTGTGAGTCGTCAACGGATTTACGCACTGCACCCCATATCTTAGGTGCGTCCTGCCATTCATCGAACAGACGCGGTTTATCACCTTCCAAAAGCTTGGAAGGCATTGTAGCTGCCACTGAAAGATAGCCTTCCCTATGATCCTCGTCTTGGAATTCTATGAAGCTTTTAGCATGCTGCTTGGCCGTTGTTGTCTTACAGCATCCCATAGGTCCAGTTATCAACACGGCACCGAATACTTCTAACTTCTTCTCAAGGATCTCATCGGAGATGCGTTTTCTATAATTCATATCCAGATCAATGTTAGGAAAGACATTTGTGGTATTTTAAGATAGAGATTTGTGGTGTTTTAGGAAAGAGATTTGTGGTGTTTTAGGAAAGAGATTTGTGGTGATCGAATTGCCACAACAAAACTAATCGAGGTCTAAAGAATGAAACCGCCGGGATGACCCGACGGATTGAAAGGTTTACTGCGAGAGGATCCTCTCGACGTCGGCAACAGAGTTACCACATTTGATTGGAGGTGCACAGTTGTCGATAATCGCGTTGGGATCCTTCAGACCGTTTCCGGTACAGATGCAGACGACACGCTCATCCCTGTCGGCAACACCGAGTTCGATGAGCTACTTGAGTCCTGCGACCGATGCTGCGGATGCAGGCTCGACACATACTCCCTCTTTCCTTCCGAGGAGCTGCTGTGCCGCTATGATCTCCTCGTCGGAGACGGTGGTGCAGTAGCCGCCTGTGGAGTACATGGCCTTGAGTGCCTTCCTTCCGCTGACGGGGT
>JAFUHJ010000048.1 GCA_017468935.1 Candidatus Methanomethylophilaceae archaeon | reverse complement strand
CACCAGCAACGACGAGTACCTCATGCATGTCATGTGCGATAACAGGGTGGCCATCAGACAGGACGACGGGAACTATTCCGTCACCACCATGGGGGCCCTGCTCTTCTGCAGGACATTCAAGGACTTCCCGTCCATCGAGAGAAGGGCGCTGAGGATAATAAGGTACAGCGTCACCACATCATCCAACATCGCCCGGGAGGTCACCGAGTACAGGGGATACGCGCTGGCGTTCGAGGAGACTGTGAGGACCATAGATCTTCTGCTGCCGTCGGAGGAGGTGTTCGTCAACGGAGCGAGGCAACTCGTCAGACATTTCTCCGACATCGCGATCAGAGAACTCCTCGCCAATGCGATCGTCCATCAGGACCTGACGGTGATGGGGATGAATCTATCCGTGGAGATTTTCGATAACAGGGTGGAGATAAGCAATCCGGGCAAGATCATGGTGGATGAGCAGCGCATCATCGACTCCGAACCGATATCCCGCAACGAAACGATGGCCAGTATGATGAGGAAGATCGGTTTCTGCGAAGAGCTCGGTTCCGGGTGGGATAGGACCGTGGAATCGTGCGAGGAATACAACCTGCCGGTACCGAGGATTAGACCCTCGGAGTACGGCACCAGGGTGATAATGACCGATAGGAAGGCCCTCGCCGATATGCCTGTAAACGACCGTGTCTGGAATTGCTATATGCACACATGCCTGATGTTCTCCTCCGGCTCATATGCAACGAATGCTTCCTTAAAAGCAAGGTTCAAATTGGACTCCACGAATTCCAATTCCGTTCTGATATCCCGTTTGATCAAACAGACACTGGAGGCGGGTTTGATAAAACCAATGGATCCGGATTCCTCGAAGCGCGCAATGGCGTACATACCGTTCTGGGCCTGATTGAATCATAACACTCATTTACATGATATCGAACAACTTCACCAGATCGGCTACTTTTTATGATCCTGAACTTGACAGGAAGCCTCTCGCCTAAAATGCAATTATGATTATCGACGGTGGACGTCGAAAATCAAGTACTATTAGAGGCCCGCGGTTCCAACTGTCAAATGACCTTTCGGAAATTACATTTTCACCCCCAGCTAGCATCCTCCATTTGACAGAAATGAACCCGCCTGAAAATAGAGTGCTGAGAATAGTTTCAGAAAACGTCGATTTGAGGAAATCAAACTGTTATGTTCAGGTTGACTAAAGAAACAGCCCCTTCAGGGGCATCTTCCTTTTCAATCAAATTACAAGAAAGAGGAATCATCTGGGTGCTCGGCACCCAGAGATCCAGGCTCACCTGGATTCTTCAAGGACACCCTGCAAAATCACATGCGGCGTCCCGTGATCATCCACGATATCGCAATCCACATCGTAGACGTCATGGATCATCCTCTCCGTGATCACATCCCTCGGATCCCCGATCGCATAGATCTTTCCGGGCCTCTGCAGGACGATGACCTTCGTGGCGTACTTCGCCGCCAGGTTTAGATCGTGACTCACCGTGAAACAGGTCATACCCGTACGGTCCGAAAGCTTCCTCAGGAACTCCGACACATACAGCTGATGCCTGATATCCAGATTTGCTGTCGGCTCATCCAACATGAGAATCTTCGATTCCTGCACCAGACCACGCGAGATGGACACCTTCTGCCTCTGACCCGCCGACAGGGCGTTGAAGTCCCTGTCTATCAGATCATCGATCTCCATCGCCTTCAATGCCTTCACTGCAACTGCGATATCCTGCGGAGTTGTGCGCCACCTCTGGTGGGAATATCTTCCGATAAGGACGGTATCAAGAACGGACATGACATTGAAATCGGATGCCATCACTGGTACATAACCGACGACCTTAGAGAGTTCCTTCAATGTATACTCTTCCAAAGGCCTGTCGCATATCTCTATGGAACCCGAAGTGGGTTTGATTATCCCGTCTATCAACTTGATCAGGGTGGACTTACCGACGCCGTTCGGACCTATGATGCTGATGAATCCCGGTTCGTCTATATCGAACGATACACCGCTCAGCACCTCCTTATCGGAATACCCGAAGGTTACATCCTTCAGGGAAATGATGGACATCAGCTCCCCCTCCTCTGCTTGATGATCAGATACAGGAACAGCGGACCTCCGATGAACGCGGTGATGACACCGACCTGTATTGTGGACGGCTGTATCACTGTCCTGCCGATAACATCCGCAATCGTCAGCAATGCCGCGCCGAATGCGGCCGATGCCGGGATCAGATACCTATTGTCGGAACCGATCACCAAACGGCATATATGCGGACTGACCAGACCTATGAATCCTATCAGTCCGGTGAAACTCACCACTCCTGCAGTGAGGAATGACACCACCAACAAAGACACCAACCTCAGCTTGTTGGCATCGATACCGATGGAACGCGAGCTCTCGTCCCCTGTGGACAATACGTTGAGCTTGCGCGCTGATAATTGTAACACGAGATAACCTACGGTCACGAATGTCAGCATCGTCCCGACCTGAGTCCATGTGGCTCCGTCTATGGAACCCACTGACCAAGCGAATATCGCGGCCAATTGATCCGGGGATACGAAGAGCTTGATCATCGTGGTCATCGCGTTGAATATGTACATCACGGCGATTCCCGCCATGATCATGGTCGTCGGCGATGCGCCCCTCATCTTGGAGACCGCAAGGATGACGACCGTCGGGATCAAAGAGAATACGAATGCGCCTATCACAATCGCATAGGCACCGTTGGCGATGGATATCCCGAACCCGATCGCCAATGTCGCTCCGAAAGAGGCGCCGGAGGAGATACCGGTAGTATAGGGATCGGCAAGAGGGTTCCTCAGGATGCTCTGCATAACCACACCTGCGGCAGCAAGACCTATTCCTGCAAGGATACCTGTGCAAATCCTCGGAAGTCTCCATTCGTCTATCTGGTAATCCGCATCGGCATCCTGGATCTCACCGAAGAAGTGATCCCAGACTATCCTGTATGTGTCCAGGAAATCTATCGGATACGTACCGATGGACATCGCGAAACCGGCAGCGATGATGGCGATGAACAGCAGGATGACTATGAACGTTATCTTCTTCAGAGTCCCCCTGCGGTAGTTCTCCGTTTCCTGCACGACGTCAACGTCCTCTTCCATCCATGCATCGATCGCACGGTCCATGATAGCGGATTGTGACATTGTATCAAAGTAAGGTGGGGCCGTAAGGCCCCTTCAATATTTTCAGATCTTCTCCACCTGGGGGTAGCTGACCTTGTAAACGGAACCAGTGTAGGAGAACGCTCCCTGCTTGTCCACATCGATGTCGGCCTTGTTGATGTTGTCGAACCAGTCCTGCAGGATCTCCAATCCGTCCTCCAGACTGAACAGGTCAGGATACAGTTGTGCTGCGATTATGGGCAGCATTGCGTACGTGGAGTATCCGAACGTGTTGTCATAGGATGTGATAATGAGGTTACCGTTCTTGTGGGCGTTGGTCCTCTCCAGGGTCTCGAACTGTGCCTCGCACTGTGCGTTGTAATCTGTCCTGGAGTAGTACTCTCCGGGCTGATATGTTCCGTCGACACGAAGGTCGCGGAATCCGCAGGGTGTGGGCGCTATGACAACGGCATCGTACTTGGCCTGGTTGGCCGTGAGCCATTCAATATCCCTCTGGACGAATCCGAACTGACTCGCATCATCGGCAGAATAAACATTAGCGAGATACTTGTTGATCATGGTGAATGATCCGTTCGCATCGGATGCGATGAACGAGTACTTGGCAGAGGACGCATAGTATGAATCCATGAGGAGGATATCCTTCTTGTCCTTGTCCGAAATCTTGCTGGTGATCTTCTTGACAACGTCATCACAGAAGTCCATATAGTCCTCGACCTTGTCGATACGGTCCATGAAGATTCCCATGGTCATAAGGGTAGAATAACAATATGCTCCGTTGTACCAGAGGTTGATGGTATCGATGCCCTTGTCCTCCCTGAGAGCCTTTGTGGGCTCGTAGTTCTGGGTACTGGGGGTGCTCACGATCACAGTGACGTTGTTGGCGATGATCTTCTCAATCGCATCGTCGTTGAGCGTACTCGATCCGGTGGTTCCGAACTTCTGGGAATCAGTCAGAGTCTTGAGGTGAGGGTACAGTGTACAATACTGTCCCGCTGCCGCAAGAGATGCACACTTGATGCTGTCCATCAATCCGAGGATGTTGCATGCCTCTGCCTGCTGATAATAGGTGACTGCGATGTTCCTGTCGACGAGAGGGAAGTTGACCTTCTCGACCTCGTCGTAATAATCGAGGTAATACACGGTGCACTTCTCCTTGTCGATGATCTTCTTTACCAAATCGACATCCTTCGATGTGATCTTTCCGTCCTGGTCGGCATCGGCGAAGGGAGCCTTCTTCTTGTCCCATGTCATCTTGCCGTCGATGATCTGGTTGAGCATGGCCACATCTTCCTTGTCGATGTACAGGTCGCCTGTGGCGTTACCGTAGATAGGAACATACGTTCCGATCTCTCCAATCTCGGTATCGCTGTAGTCCTTGCTGTTGTTGCCCAGCACGAAGAATGCCGCCACCGCAACAACTGCCACTACCGCAACAACCGCGATGATTGTTGTCGTTTGCTTGTCCATTTTACCACTCGGATAATATATCCAATTGACATTTAGACCGAGCGATATTAATATAGTTTTTCTAAATTATCGATGATGCTAAATATTGGGAACAACGGAGCGGAGATTATTCTGATATCGCCCTTTCCAGGTCCACGCCCTCCGCGATATCCCTTGCGAGCATGAACATCTCATAATGAGGTATCGTGAGCGTCATGGTCCCCTCGTCGAACCCGTAGTTGTTGGACGACACCTTCACCGCCACGGATACGGGATTGCTGTTCCTGAAATCCTGAAGGGAATTCAGCTTCCCTTTCCCCTTCTTCACATCCAGTGGTATCACCTTGCCTCCGTTGCGAACTATGAACTCGAACCCATGTCCGGATTTCCCTGTCCAATAGAACAGCTCTATGCCCCTGGCGGTGAGTTCCTCGGCCACGTAGTTCTCATAGAAAACGCCGGAGAGTCCGTTCCTCCTGTCCTTCACCAGGAAATCCGAGAAAGGTACCTCCGACTGATAAGTGAACATACCCATGTCCGCAAGGTAGAGCCTGAAAAGACCGTTGTCCTCGGTCAGTGGGAGTGTGACCTTCCCCTCCTTGTTCCTGCTCCTCAGGACCACGCGTGCCAGCTCCAGCCATGTATAGGCGTTCTGATAATCCCTGTTGCTCCTGCCCTTATCCGTCAGAGAGATCTTGTAGTTCCTGTTCTCCTTGTTGATCTGCGAGAAGATACTCTGGTACACCCTGCGAGTCTTTAGTATCGTCTCAGATGACACGTTATACTGCCCCATATCTGCCAAGAAGTTGTCGTAAATGGAGCTCAGAACCTTCTTCACATCCACATAGGAACGGTTCCTCAGGAACACGTCCACGGCCTCCGGCATGCCTCCGACGGAAAGGTACTCGTGCAGCAGGTCCATGGCCATATCGTGCTCGTACTGCTCCAGCGGCCTTCTTTCGGCATACGCCTCCTCGATGCGCTCCAGTATCACAGAATTTGCATTCATGAGATACTCGTCGAAGGTCATCGGATACAGGTCCAGGGAATCCACCTTCCCGAGAGGAAAGAGGAAATCCTTCCTCTCCTCGTCAGGCATCTCCATCATGGCGAGCCTGACCATGGAACCGGTCGCGATGACCGGGATCTCAGGGTGATCCTGCTGGAAGTACTTCAGCGACGTCAGTACGGACAGGCATTTCTGCATCTCGTCGAATATGAGTGGTGTGGAGGATGTGATCTTCCGTCCGTATCTGGCCTCGATGTATCTCAGGTACTTATCCGGATCGGACGTGGTGGAGAAGAATGCTCTCGCCTCGTCATCCTTTGCAAGATCGATGTACACCGATCCCTTGTGAAGAGGCATGAACAGCTTTTGGAGAAGATACGTCTTACCCACCTGTCTCGACCCCCAGATTATGAGCGGTTTCCTTCCCGGAGATACGAACCATTGTTCCAGCTGTTTCAGAGCACGTCTGTCCATATGATCGAATTTACAAGTTTTAGCAACTATTTATAGATTTAATTTACAAGTTTTAGCAACTTTTTTGAGACATCAAATACAAGTTTTAGCATATTTTTCAAGGCCAAATTTACAAGTTTTATCAGATATAGATGACATTGAATCTCTATTCGGATCGAACCTCGTTTCGATAACTACAGATGGCTGAAATGACCGAACTATCGATGTATTCATAAGATAACATTCTAAGGATTGTGTAGATTTTTGCTTTAAACATCTTAAGGAAATTGTATATTTCGTGCACTAAACATTTTAAGGAAAACGTCGATTACCAATTATGGCGATGAAAAGGAAGATCTATTCCAAGCTCCTCGAATGGAAGAGGGAACGGGCAGGAAGTACAGCATTGCTTATCGAAGGGGCCCGTCGCGTTGGGAAGAGTTTCATTGTCGAAGAGTTCGCTAGGAACGAATACGAAACCTATATGCTGATCAATTTCGGAAAGGTCGGGAAACCCGTAAAGGATCTTTTCGATGACCTTACTGACATACCTTTGCTGCTTCAAAGACTATCCAGTCTGATGAGGGTGAAACTCCATGAACGCAAATCACTGATAATATTCGATGAGGTCCAAAAGTTCCCGCGCGCCAGGGAATCGATAAAGTTCCTGGTGGAGGATGGGAGGTACGACTACATAGAGACCGGTTCGCTGATATCCATACATGAGAATGTGAAGGACATCATCATCCCCTCGGAAGAAGAAAAAGTGAACATGTATCCGATGGATTTCGAGGAATTCTGCTGGGCGTTGGGTGATGAAACAACGATCCCACTGATAAGAGAGCATTTTGAAAAGAAAGAGCCCTTGGGGACCGAACTTCACAAATCTATCCTCACTCAGTTCCGCAAATACATGCTGGTCGGGGGTATGCCAATGGCCGTGGACATCTATGCGCGTACATCGGATTTCGGGAAGGCCGAGGAATCCAAAAGACAGATACTTCAGCTGTACCGCGAGGACATATCAAAGAAATCCAAGAGGAACAAGCTGAGGACGATGAAGCTGTTCGAGGCCATCCCTTCGGAATTATCCAAGCATGACAAAAGGGTAAAGATATCACACATAGACAAGAAGGGACGCATGGCCAATTTCGACGAACCGATCTATTGGCTGGAGGATTCCATGATCGCCAACACATGTTACAACACGACGGTGCCCAGTGTCGGGTTGAATCTCAATACGGATCTGACCTCGATCAAGGTGTACATGGGGGATACCGGTCTCCTTGTGAGCATGACGATCAATGAGAACGAGTCGATAGAGCATGACGTTTACAATTCGCTGCTCAACGATAAACTGAATATCAATGAGGGAATGTTCATGGAAAATGTTGTCGCTCAGATACTCAGAGCGAACGGGCACAGGCTCTTCTTCCACTCTTTCTACAAAAAGGAAGACAAGAAGAACCGCTATGAGGTGGATTTCCTCGTAAGGGACGGAAAAAAGATCGCTCCCATAGAAGTGAAATCCAGCGGATACACCAACCATTCTTCTCTGGACTACATCATGAAGACCTACTCGAAGACACTCGGGCAGCCTTATATCCTCTACTCGAAGGATCTGAAGAAGGACGGCAATGTCCTATTCCTGCCGCTATACATGGCGATATGCCTGTGAGAAGTGACGGACGGACCTCAGGCAAGGAGAGGGGGTACGTGATGATCGCCATCGCTCATGGAAAGAGCGTTGCCGTAATGTTAATCTGATTCACGGCCCAAGACATCCGATCGGTACCACATATACTCCATCAGGACGTTCATATCCATATTTGGATCCCGTTACTACTTTCTTGGCACTTGGCAAGTCAAGAGGCACCTGTTTCTCTACCTTATTGTGCTCCTTTATCAACTCCTCCAGCTTCACCAT
>JAFUHJ010000047.1 GCA_017468935.1 Candidatus Methanomethylophilaceae archaeon | reverse complement strand
TCCCGAGGTACGATGTGGTCATCTGCGTACCGGACAGGAACATCCCCAAAAACAAGGTCCCTGTGGAGAAGTACAGGGAGCTCCGGAACGAATACGAATCAATGGTCATGGCCATCAGAGAGGATTACCTCAAGGTCCTGAACAGGAACGGAAGCTTGGTCGGAGACATCGTCGGCACTGGCGACATAGCATCCCAGGCCATGTCCCTCGGTGCACTTGCCGCAGGCGTCACAGGTACGGGACCTGCAGTCGCTGTCGTCTGCAAGGAGAACGACGGGCGCCGTATAGCCGATCAACTGGACGGCAAGACAATAGTCACATCCACTAGGTCGGACATCACATTCAACGGCGGAAGGGTATCCGGAAGCGTCAAGGTGCCTCCTTCCAAGAGCTACACCCACAGGGCGATCCTGATGGCCGCTCTTTCGGGAGGCAGATGCGTCATATCCAATCCGCTCATCTCGTTCGACACCCTCGCCACTGCCGATGCCGTCAGGGCGATGGGCGCCAAGGTCACACAGGAGAACGGGGACCTCATCGTGGAATCGTCGGGACTCCACGCCCCGGACAAGACCATAGACGTCCTCAACTCGGGTACCACCATGAGACTCATGACCGGTATCGCTGCACTGTTCTCCGAGGAGGTCACAATCACAGGGGACGAATCGATACAGAAAAGGCCCATGGGACCTCTCCTCGATGCACTGAAAGGTTGCGGGGTGGGATGCAGTTCCGTGGACGGAAAGGCCCCCATAACGATCAAAGGACCGGTGAAAGGTGACACGATAAAGATAGACGGAGGCATGAGTTCGCAGTTCGTATCCTCGATGCTGATGATGGCCCCTCTCGTCGGCAGACCCATAGACATAATAGTGGAAGGGAAACTCGTGTCGAAACCGTACATCGAGATCACCCTATCCATGATGAGGGACTTCGGGATCACGGTCGTGAAGACCTATGGCGGATTCCACATCGAGCCCCAATCTTATGTCCCCCGCGACTACAGGGTACCTTCCGACTTCTCATCGTCGGCATTCCCGTTGGTCGCAGGAGGCCTATGCGGGAACGTTTCCGTGGACGGGTTGGACATCAGCGATCCCCAGGGGGATAAGAAGATCATCGAAATCCTTAGGCAATCGGGCTGTTCGGTCACTGAGAGGGACGGTACAATCTCATGCTCGGGCGAAGGAAGACCGTATGTGTGCGATGTGGACCTCTCCGACATACCTGATCTGTTCCCCATCGTGGCGGTCCTCCTGAGCACAGCGGAGGGCACCAGCCATCTGTACGGAGCACCTCAGCTGAGGTTCAAGGAGAGCGACAGGATCGCTTCCGTGGTGAATATGCTGAGCACCCTGGGTGCCGACATAGAAGGGACCGATCAGGGATGCATCATACACGGCGTCCCCCGCCTGAAGGGCGGAAGGATAGAACATCTCGGCGATCACAGGCTGTTCATGGCCGCCGCCGTAGCATCGTTGATATCCGACGGGCCCATTACCATGGACAACGACGGCTGTTGGAACGTCTCCTATCCCGGTTTCGTGGAGCAGATGCGTTCCATCGGCATGAGATGATAGCATGTACTCCCTTGGGAACAGATTGAGGATCAGCCTCTTCGGCAAGAGCCATAACGACTGCATAGGATGCATAGTGGAGGGCCTCCCGATAGGCATGGAGATCGATTTCGACAGGGTCCAGGAGGAGCTTGCTCTTAGGAAACCATCGGACGGGATCGGGACCCCGAGGAAGGAACCGGATGCGGTCGTCTTCGAAGAAGGGGTCACCGACGGCAAGGTGTCCTCAAGGTACGTGATGCTGAAGATAATGAACACCAACAGGAACTCCTCCTCGTATTCCGGATTCAACGTCACTCCGAGGCCCGGACATGCGGATTATCCTGCTCTGATGAAGTTCAAGGACTTCGATGTCGCCGGCGGAGCGCAGTTCTCCGGCAGGATGACCGCTCCCTTGGTTGCGGTCGGTGCCATTTGCAAGCAGATACTAAAATCCAAGGGCATCGGGATCGCAGCTTACTCCAAGCAGATCCACATAGTGAAGGATGACGCGGAGCACGGTTTCGGTGCGATCTACGGTTCGAGGAACTACAGGACCCGTGCCATCGATGATACGTTCGACCGCCTGATGTTCGATGCCATCACAGCAGCTGCGGAGGAGGGCGACAGCGTCGGGGGCGTGGTGGGATGCATGATAACCGGACTCCCCGTGGGATTCGGGGGGATATGGTTCGATGCTCTGGATGTCTCGCTCTCAAGGGCGATGTTCTCCATCCCCGCCGTGAAAGGAGTGCAGTTCGGAAAGGGCTTCGAGATCGCATACATGAAGGGATCCGAGAGCAACGACCAGTACTGCATGAAGGATGGCGAGATATCCGCCTATTCCAACAACATGGGCGGGATCTGCGGAGGGATGTGCGACGGCATGCCTGTTACGTTCGATGTCGCATTCAAACCGACGCCTTCGATAGCGAAGGAACAGAGGACCGTCAACCTGGAGAAGATGTGCGACGATACCGTGAAGATCAACGGAAGGCACGACCCGTGCATCGTACCGCGTGCTGTAGCTGTTGTAGAAGCGATGGCAGCGATCACGCTGATGGATCAGCTGCTTACATTCCGATGATCACTGGGGGGGCCCCGTCGTTATCGGGGATATCGAATACGACACGGTTCTGGAAGACGTTCTCGGCGCCCCATTGGGCCAGGGCCTCCAATGCGGGTCCGATGGACATGGAAGCAAAAATGGCCGCGGCCAACCTCCCCTGTTTCGCAGTCTGGACATTCGATGTCGCAGAGATCTAGAACGAGAGTGCCGGCCCCACAGCAGGAACCAAGTGCTGATGATTTCAAAATACTGCCCCTTCGGGGGCACCCCTTTTATCATCATATTGGAAGCGGACCTTGCGGTCCGCCGTTGCGGTTTTACTGGATGTTCAGGATCACCCTGTCAGCCGTAGGCTCGGATATCCCTTTGATGCCAAAGTTCTCAACGAGCACATCAGCCACTCCGGGACTGAGGAATACGGGAAGCCTGGGGCCGAGCATGATGTTCTTGATACCGAGATTGAGAAGGACCAGTAGGACGAGAACGGCCTTCTGCTCATACCAGGCAATGTTGAACGACAGGGGCAGCCCGTTGATGTCAGTACCGAATGCATCCGCAAGTGCGTTAGCGATGACCACGAGCGAATAACAATCGTTGCACTGCCCGGCATCTATGACCCTTGGAATCCCGCCGATGTCCCCTAGGTCCAGCTTGTTGTACTTGTACTTGGCGCATCCTGCCGTGAGGATGACGGTATCCTTGGGGAGGGTCTCTGCGAACCTCGTGTAATATTCCCTTACCTTCTCCCTTCCGTCGCAGCCTGCCATGACCACGAATCTCTTTATCGCTCCAGCCTTCACAGCCTCGATGATCTTGTCTGCGAGCGCCAATGTCTGATCGTGGGCGAACCCGATGGTCAGGACCTTGTCGTCTATGGGCGCAGGTGCGGGACAGTTCTTGGCCATCTCGATGACCTCGGAGAAATCCTTCCTTCCATCCTTGGCCTCGATGTTCTTAACTCCCTGTATACCCGCGGTACCGGTGGTGAAGAGCCTGTCCTTATAGCTGTCCTTGGGGATGAGCACGCAGTTGGTCGTTGCGACTATCGGCCCGTTGAACTTCTCGAACTCGTCCTTCTGGAGATACCAGGCGTTCCCGTAGTTGCCGACGAGGTTATCGTACTTCTTGAAAGCGGGATAAGCGTGCGCGGGGAGCATCTCGCCGTGGGTATAGATGTCGACCCCCGACCCTTTGCTCTGCTCCAAGAGCTGCTCCAGATCCTTGAGGTCATGTCCGGTGATGAGGATGCCGGGTCTGGTGCCTGCGGATGTCCTCACCTGTGTGATCTCTGGTTTGCCGTACATCCTCACATTGTACTCGTCGAGCAGGGCCATCGCCTTGGCCCCGACCTCTCCGCATTCCATGTTCAATGCTATGAGCTCCTCTGCGGACAGCGTCTTCATGAGCGATGACAGTGCCTTCCTCATGAATGCTGTTATCGTCGCATCCTCGGCTTCGAGGACGTAGGCGTGATGGTAGTATGCTGCCAGCCCCTTGAGTCCGAACAGGAGGAGCTGCTTCAGCGATCTCAGATCCTCATCGGAATCGTAGGTGTCGACACCGTAGGTCCCGGAGAACAGCGAATACCTCTTTCCTGCCCTCTGCATGAGCGAATCGCTCACCGCTTCCGCATCCTTGATCCTCTGCATATCGAAGTTCGTGTTCGACAGTGTCATGAAGAGGGAATCCACGATGTGCGAATCCAATTCCCTGATAAAATCAGTGTTCCTGCATTCGATGGTCGCTGATGACAGCTCTATGAGCGTTGCTATGAGCTTATCCATCTCATCTGCCAATTCAGCGGATTTACCGCATACGCCTTTCTTGATACAGCCGGTTCCGGCCAGACTCTCTTCGCATTGCATGCACTTCATTCGATTACCTCAATATCTAATTGATATCAGATATCTAAAAGATACTAGACTATAAATAGCTCCGAGTTTCTAATCGGAAAGCATGCACGAGACCTGCACAGTCTATCGGACCATGGATTATCTGTCGAAGAAATGGGCGATGATCATACTCTTCGAAATGAGAAGAGGGAATGATTGGATGAGATTCTCGGAGATCCATACAAGACTGGGCAACGTCACACCGAAGGTCCTGACGGAAAGACTGAAGGACCTTGAGAACGAGGGATTGATAGAGCACCGTGTGGACACATCGGAGATGCCGATCAGGAGCGAATACAGACTGACGCAGGCAGGGTTCGAGATGACGGAGATAATCCATCAGATCAAGATGTGGGCCCTCAAGTGGAAGATAGATAACAAACCCTGCGAGAGACTGGACTGCTGCAAATGCAAGCTGTGATCAATCCAGTTTGACCAGTGAGAACCTCGTCATGTTGTCCTTGTTGTCCTCGACGTTCTCGTTGTCCAGATACAGACCGTAATGCTCGCCAGCGTCCCTCCTGCATACAGCGGCGGAACCTTCCGGAAGCTCTCCCTTGGCCAGCATCTCGGCGGCATAGGCCGTATCCTCGCACTCGACGAATTCGGCTCCGGGATATAACGCCCTCAGGTTGTTCTGTGATTGGAGCAATGCCTGGATATGGGATACCAACGAGGTGACCTTGTCATCCCTGTTCCTCTTGAAGACACAATGATGGATCGGGGACCACATCAGATCGAGCTCCTTCAGGTTGCGGACCCCCATCTTCGCTATCCTCGATTCCTCAACGATGCCTGCGAATCTGTTCTCCACTGCGAGCACCTCGTAATCGATCTTCCTGGCTACTAATTCATCTATCACGTTCTTGGCGGACATCAGCGGTACCAGCTCGACATCCCTGAGGTCGAACTTCTTCGAGAAGACCATGGCCATCTCCTCGCTGTTCGAGAATGGGATACCCATATAGCCGACACGGATGACATGTACCATGATGGTCCGTCATCTCTGAGTCCTGCTTAAAAAGGTGCTGACCTACAACCAAATTTAGGTGGTCTCCGAATTTCGTACCGACAGCTCTCGACATGTTTATCACGGAGGGCATCATCAAGATGTCCATAGGTCGGAAGCCCATGGAAGTTGAGAACGAGTTCAAATTCACCACGGACAGGAAACTTGAGCCTGCAGATGTCATTAACAGCTTGGAATCGTTCCTCAAGGATCATTCGATACCGTACGAGAAAAAGGTCAGACAGTCCCAGGACAAGTACTATGATTCCAACACGCTGGAACTGTACCGCAAAGGATGCTCACTGAGACAGAAGAACACCTTCAAGGGGAAGGTGAAACTCACCGCCAAGAAACCCCTCTCCAACGAAGAGGAGATGATGTCGAGGGAGGAGATAGAGATGCCCGCGGATGGGAGGTTCATGACACTGAAGGCCTTCGGGAAGGGATGCTTCCCCGACATCACGATAGAGAAGGACCCCGTCCTGCAGATGCGCACCGAACGTACCGCATTCTATTACACAGACGGTGCAGATGTGATGCTCACATTCGACACATGCAGATACATATCCGGGAAGAGGCACAAGGACTTCCTGGAGGTCGAGATCGAATCCATGGGGAAGAGCACAGAAAGGGGATTCGACCAAATCGGAATGAGGGATTTCGTGAAAGGACTGTCGTTCTATCCCGTGACCAAGAGCAAATATCAGAGGGGGATCGAATGGATCCAATCTCTGAACGTACAAATATGAGCACACCATCAAGTATGATGGTGCAAAGATGGTAACATTCCTTCCATTCGCCGGATACAGACCCAACCTCAGCAAAGGGGAGAAAGAGGCAGACCGCATCTCGCCCCCCTACGATGTCATCAGCGACGATTATCTCAAAAAACTCCAGTCGCACCCCCACAACGTCACTAACCTCACGCTCAGGCAGGACGCGGACAAGAGATACCACTCCGCGAGGAAAGAGCTCGATTCCTGGATCGAGAGCGGTGAGCTGAAGCATGACGAGGATTCGTTCTACATCTACGAGCAGACATTCGACGACAACGGGACCAAGCGCGTCCGTACCGGTATCGTCGGTATCCTGAAAACGGAGAAGTATGAGGAAGGCAACATCATCCCCCACGAGGAGACATTCTCCAAGGTCAAGGCGGACCGTCTGAATCTCCTCAGGGACATGGAAGCGCACCTGGAGTCCATTTTTGGAATCTACGAGGGACTCACTCCCGAGCTCAACAAGAAGATCAACGACAATGCAAGACTGATCTACATCCACAACGACGATTCAGGCGTGGAGCACAAGTACTACAAGCTCTCCGATTCAGAGATTTGCAAGGAGATATCGGAGCAGCTGAAGGACCAGAAGATGCTCATCGCCGACGGTCATCACAGGTACGAGACGGCTCTGAACTATTCCCTGGAGAATCCCGGGGACGAGAAGAAATCCTTCGTTCTCGCCACTCTTGTATCTTCGGACAACGAGGGATTGGTCATCTGGCCCACGCACAGGATCATCGACACCGAGAACATCTCCGAAAAGAATGCGGTCAAGGGAATATCATCGGCGCTGAAGACCGTCGAGGTCACCAGGGAGGAGATGGAATCACAGCTGAAGGACCACATGATGGGGATCATGTTCAGGTCCGGAAAGTGCCTTCTGGCGGATTACGTCGGCGGTGACGACCCCATGTGGAAGCTCGACACCTATGTCGCTCAAGAGAAGATCCTCAAGGGCGTATACAAATCGGACGAGGGCAAGGCCACCATCTCATACGATGCGGAATACGATTCCGTGAAGGCGCAGATGGAGGAGAGGAAGCATGACGCGGCGATCATACTCAACGACCCCAAGCTCCAGACCATATGGGACCTCTCGATGATAGGGAAGAGGATGCCCAAGAAGACCACGTTCTTCTTCCCGAAGATCTGGTCCGGTTTCGTATTCTACCTTATGAGATGAAACGAAGGGGGCATGCCCCCTTCTTCATAGGATGGCCTATCTTCTGTCTTCTGCTCCCTAATTAGTTGAAAACCAGCTTGGGAACCGTTACATTTAACTCCATAGAATTAACCAGTTTTGACTAGTCAATGATTGATCAATAACTAGTTATTGGCTAGTTTATAACCAGTCATAAATAGTCAAGAAGCAAGCTTTGCTTTCAGCATATCATAAGTCTGCTGGGTCTGTTCATCAGATGCCTGATTGAACGCGTAGTAATGCCCTTCGTACTGGAAGAATATGCAGGGATCGACCTTCGTATAGGATGCCAATGTATAGTTTCCGAACTGCCCGTTATTGAACGTTCCGCTGCAGATGGTCGGGGTCCCGTATCCCGCGACACGGGTGCCCTTGTCGAAATCGGGATCCAACTCCAGATCCTGGATCTTATCATACTCGAAATACTCGTTCACCATGGGCGCTTTGATATGCAATCCGTTATCTTCAAACTCCACTATGACAGTCTCGGTCGTGAAACCCAGTTCGCCTATGGCGACCGTAGGGACTATAGTTATGATCGATACGGCTATGAACACAGCGATCTTCTTTGGAACGGTCCTCTGAACGAACTGCTTGCTCTTCATGCGATCCTTGTTGAGGAACGGGATGATCATCACCACGATGCTCGCTACGATCAGGACCACACCGATGATGAAACTGCTCACTATCATCGGTACCGCGATGCTCAGCATGAAGCATCCAACGGCCATGTATATTCCCATGGCGGAGACCGTGTTAGTCCTCTCCCCTTCGGTCATGGATACCCAGTCCATACCGTTGATCCATCTGTAATCCCTACCCTCGAGATAGAAATACATACCCATCATGACGCATGGGTACAGGACTGCTACGGATATGATTGTCAAAAGCTTCTCCAGGATCGAATCCGACGTGAAGATCAGGAAGGCTATACTAACGATCACCACACCGACCGTCGCAAGGATATAATTCCTGGAGTAGGGAGTCATGGAAGGGTCAACGCAATGAAGATAGATAAAAGAAGAGCCGTTGGAGGGAATCGGACCCTCGACCTACGCCTTACCAAGGCGTCGCTATACCCCTTAGCCACAACGGCATGTGTACTCGTGGTTAAGCACAAGTACATTATAAAGATGATGGATGCCAAGGTCAGAACAAACAATCGGTCGAACGGCTTTATTACTGAACAATCCCTTACAGAATCATGGGAAATCTCATCGAACTCCTGAAACCGAAGCACAGGCCTGTGGCCATCTATCATTCAGAGAATAAGCCAGACTACGCAGGGGATCCAGCAGAGGGTGGATGCTTCATTCCGCTGCTGCTCCTGCCTGCCTTGGAGGGAAAGACCGTCGCCGCGAAGAAGGAGCAGATCGGATGCAAAGGCGCTTGGGACGGTCTTGGTCTCGGAGGAGAGGATCCGGAGATGAGAGCTTGTATGGCGAAGAACTACTCGAGCGGAACGGAAGAACGCAAGGGAAGATTCTTCTTCTGCAGTCCAGAGATCGCTGTGGATAACTACCTGAGCAAAGTACCAATATACGGCAACGGGGACGAATTTGTCGTCTTCCAGCCCATCACCGAGGCAGAGAAGGTCGGAGCGGAACCGGAAGTCGTCGTGATGGTCGTGGATGCAATAGAGTATTCCGCCATGGTCACCCTTGCAAGCTTCTCAAGAAGGACGGATGATTCGGTTGTGAGGTCCGCGTTCGGGTTCGGATGCGAGCAAATGTATGCTATGGCGAGACAGGAAGGCGAGAGGGAGATCCCCCGCATGGTCCTGGGAACGACCGAATTCTTCACAAGACGCTTCTTTGAGAACGGAGAATTCACGTTGAGCATGCCGTACAAGCTCTACAAACAACTGGATGAGGCAAGCCCGCATTCGTTCCTGAAGGAGAATTCATGGAGAGAATCTGCTCAGCCTAAGTCAAGATGCTGCGACTGTTGACTTATATGGATCTGCATCAGTGAAGAATAGGGGCCAAGCACCGGTCAGATCATCTCGACTTCTTCATCAATATTGTGGAGCATCACTTCCTTCTTGATCCTGTCGTACTCCCTGTAGGCGAGATAGATCAGACATGCTGCTCCGAATATGTGAACTCCGACCATGCAGTAGATGATGCCCTCGAACGGATCGATACCGAACAATCCGTACGCTGCGAGAGCATACAGTCCGAGCTTGACGAAACCCCAGAACATGTAGTAGTACATGGGGATCTTCGCCTTCTTCATGGATTGTAACATGGATGATGCGACGCCCATCATCGCACTGAACGGGATCAGAAGCACGGATGCACGAAGGGTCCATACGAACATATCGAGGATCTCGTGCATGGATTCCTCTTGGGTCATTATCGACATGAAAGGTTCCGCGAAGATGAACAGGATGATGGCGAATATGATACCGGCACCGATGACCAATTTGGAAGAATAGATGAAACCGGCCTTCATCCTCTCCACATCCTTTACTCCGTAGGCTGCGGAGCAGACCGGCAGCATCGCCATGTCTACTGCCCTACCGGGCAGTCCGACCATACCGATGTACCTCCAAGTGTAGTTGTACAGCATGACCGCGGTCGTTCCGCCGGCGATGATCAGGAAGATCCTCTGAAGGAAGTCGGTAAGGTTTGAGATGACCATCTGGATCGATTTGGGACCTCCTACTCCCAGGACCTCCCTCATCGCTTCCTTATCGATGCGGAATGTGGAACGGTTCATGGGTATGATGGTCCTGTTGCTGACATACCAATAGAGGCCTATAACGATGGCTATCAGGGATGAGATCACGGTGGAGAGCCCCGCTCCGAACACCCCCATATCCATGACATAGATGAATATGGGATCGATGACCATGTTGAGGATCGCCGAGATCGATTGGATAACGGTAGATTTGGTAGCTGCGCCCTCTGCCCTGAGGGTACCTCCCAAGATGGCGATTATCGTGATTGTGGGTGAGAGCACGATGTAAGGGATCATATACTGGATCGCTTCCTCGCGCACTGAATCCGCACCCATGAGATCGATAACGGGATTGAGGAATATCGCCACCAGGACCGATGATATCACTGCGAAGATCAGACCCAATATAATCGAATTGGATACCAGCCTTCCCGCGATCTCATACTCTCCGCGTGCCAGACGGGATGCGGCGGTAGCGGTTATACCAGCCGCGACACCGATACCTGCACAGGTCATCAGACCATAGATAGGGACGATGGTTGAGACCGCCGAAGCGGAATTGACACCCAATCCGGATACCCAATAGGTATCGACGAACTGATTGACCTCGACCACGGCCAAAGCAATGAAAAACGGGAGGATCATCGCCCTGATGGCAGCCTTGGGCTCGCCCAGCATCCTCTTCAGGTCGTCCTCCTTGCTCATGAAAATCCGTAACCTCGGCCCTTATTTATAGTAACACTAATTTTGAAAAAGTGTTAAGTAATGATTACCCCGGGGGGACCCGGGGAATTGGTTTCACTTCTTTCTGTACCTCAGTGCACGCGCCGAGTTCAGGACCGCTATGATCATCACACCGACATCCGCGATAATGGCCAGCCACATGTTGACGATACCGACTGCGGACAGTCCCAGGAACAGGAACTTGATCAGCAGGGTGAACACGATGTTCTCGTGGATGATGAGCATCGACTTGCGTGAGATTCCCATCGCGGTGGCGACCTTGGTCGGGTCGTCGTCCATGATGACGACATCCGATGCTTCGATTGCAGCGTCGGACCCTATGGCACCCATGGTGATTCCGATATCGGACCTGACCAGTGAGGGTGCGTCGTTGATACCGTCTCCGACGAATGCTACCTTGCCGTTGGTGTCCTTGATTATCTTCTCAAGGTGCTCCAGCTTGTCTCCGGGAAGCAGCTGGCTGTGGACCTCGTCCAGACCGATCTCCTTGGCGACCTTCTGGGCAACGGAGTCCTGGTCACCGGTGAGCATGACGGTCTTCTTGATCCCAGCGGCCTTCAGGTCCTTCATCGCCTGTTGCGACGTTGGCTTGATGATATCCGAGATGGTTATGCAGCCTGCATACTTGCCGTCGACTGCAACATGGACAGTGGTTCCATGGGCGGGAGCCTCCTCGAACTGGAGATCGAGCATCTCCATTAGCCTCTTGTTTCCTACGGCCACTGAGATACCATCGACCTTTGCGATCACTCCCTTTCCGGCGACATCCTCGATATCAGTGACTCTGGAACGATCGATATCCGCTCCGTGGGCACGTACAAGGCTTGCCGCGATCGGATGGGGCGATGACGACTCCGCTGCCGCTGCAAGCTCGATGAGCCTTTCACGGGGGATGTGGTTGGTTACGACATCCGATACCTCGAATACTCCCTGGGTAAGGGTACCGGTCTTATCGAAGACGACGGTCTCGACATCGGAGAGCATCTCAAGATAGTTGGATCCCTTGACGAGGATCCCCTCTCTGCTGGCCCCTCCGAGTCCTGCGAAGAATCCCAGGGGGATGCTAATGACGAGGGCACAGGGACAGCTGATGACCAGGAAGGTCAGTGCACGGTAGATCCACTCCTCCACTTCGGTATCCAGCAGAGTGATGTCCGCCAGGAAGAAGAGCAGTGTGGGGACTACAGATAGCAGAAGTGCCGAAGCGACGACGAACGGGGTGTATACCTTGGCGAATCTGGTGATGAACGCCTCGGATTCGGATTTCCTGCTGCTTGCATTCTCGACCATGTCGAGGATCTTGGATACGGTGGATTCGCCGAACTCCTTGGAGGTCTGGATTTTCAGTACTCCTGAGAGGTTGATGGATCCGCTGAGGACCTCATCGCCGACTATGACATCGCGAGGGATGCTCTCGCCGGTGAGCGCTGAGGTGTTGAGTGACGAGGTACCGTCTACTATGGTTCCGTCGATCGGGATCCTCTCTCCGGGCCTGACAACGATGACGGTGCCGATCTGGACCTCTTCCGGGTCGACCTCGACGAGCTCTCCGTTCTCCTCGATGAAAGCGGAATCGGGACGGATCTCCATCAGTTTTTGGATGCTCTGCCTGCTGCTGTCGACCGCGATGGACTGGAACAGTTCACCGATCTGATAGAAGATCATAACAGCGACAGCCTCGTCGTAATCTCCGGTGTAGGTTACACCGAGGATCATAGCACCGATGGTCGCGATTGCCATGAGGAAGTTCTCATCCATGGCCTGACCGTGGGCTATCCCTTTCGCGGCCTTTATCAATATGTCGTATCCTATGATGATGTACGGGACCAGATAGCAGATGAAATAGAACAGCTTCTCCATATCTGGGTCATCGAACTTGAAGAGTCCGACTGCCGAGCTAACGGCGAAGAAGATAGTCAGCGCAGCTGCTATGATTATCCTGTACAGCATCTTCTTCTGTTTCTTTTTGAGTTTTACCAAGGTATCACCCCTTCAGGGTATTTTTGTACGGAATCAGATCTCGATCTCGCAGTCGCTCTCGACCTTCTTGCAGTTCTTGAGCACCTGCTTCATGACAGCGTTGACATCGACGCCGTCCTCGAACTCGACGGACATCTTCTGCATGACGAAGTTGATGGTCGCATCCTTGACGCCCTCGGTCTTCTTCGCGGCATCTTCCATCTTGGTTGCACAGCTAGCACAGTCTACTTCGATCTTGTAAGTCTTCTTCATTTCATTCACCTTTTCGCTTTCGATTAAGCGTATGTTTAATCGTTATGTATGCCTACATATATAATACTAGGTATTGGAACATATGTCCATTAAAAGAATACTTAATTATAAGAATGGCAATACCTCGAGAATCAGAGATAGATTTCCATGACGGAGAACACACTGCCCCACGACCATGGGACGATCAAGGATATGGACGAATTCAACCGTCTGCTGTCATCGACAAAGGGCTTCGATAATGTCTCACGCGCTTTGGCGCAGATGGCCGACGGTACCAGGATGCGCATCTTTTGGCTGCTTTGCCATTACGAGGGCTGTGTGATCAACATCTCCGCTATTATGGGCATGTCCAGCCCTGCTGTATCCCATCATCTCCGTTCATTGAAACAGAGCGGACTTATAGAGAGCAGACGCGAGGGCAAAGAGGTCTACTACAAGGCTGTGGACTCCACTGAGGTCAGATACCTCCATCACATGATTGAGGATCTGATGGAGATAACCTGCCCCAAGGCCTGAAATGGAATCAGTCCCAGCACCAGCAGTCCTTGCATTCGGCCCTGACTACCGTCACCGGGCATGCCGAATTCAGAATTACGCTCTGCGTCACACCGTCGTGAAGGACCTTGCCCTCGCATTTGCTCATGGTCCCCATGATGACTAGGTCGTACATGCCGGACTGAGCGGCGATGGCCTCCGCTGGGACGCCCTCTCCTAGCTTGGTCTCCACGTCGATGCCGTACTCCCTGCATCTGGCTGCGACCTCCTCCATGAGGGGGTACTCGTCGATGCCCTCGGCCTTGACGACGAATATGGTGAGCTTCCCGCCGACCTGCTTCACGGTCTCTGCGGCCACCCTGATCGCGGCCTCGTTCACGTTCGCTACAGGGAACAGGATGTACTCGATCCTCCTAGATCCGGATTTTATGGTCAGAACAGGACAGTTGCTGTTATCCAGGACCTTCTTCACGGTCTCCCCGATACGTCCTCCGATCCCTCCCTTGCCTGTGACCCCCAGGATGATCTGGTCGTAGCTCTTCGAGAGTTTTGTTATGACCTCCCAGGGAATGCCCTGGACGATCTTGGTCTCGTACTGGATGCCTGCGGATTTGGCCTTGGCGCCCACCCTGTCCGTAGCCTTCTGGCCCTCGGTCTGGAGCTCCAGTATCTCGTCCACGTTCTCGATGTGGCCGAACTTACTGTTCGATGAGAAATCCACCACATTCAGGAAGGTGAGATTGGATCCGAAAAGCTTGGCTGAATTGATCGCTACCTCTGTTGCAACATCTGAGAGCGGACTTCCATCGACCGGAACGAGAATCTTTTCAAAACCCATGGGAACACCTTCGGATTCTTAGATAATGAATCCGATGTGATAACCGTCGGGCTCCGATATAAGGGTAACTGGAACATTCACGCGTTACCTGGGAAAAAATAGCCGGGACGGGGTTCCCGTCCCGGGTTTGGATCATGCCTTCTTCTTGACAGGGGCCTTCTTGACAGGAGCCTTCTTCGCCTTGGAGGGCTTATCCTTCTTGAAGCAGAGGAACCAGTCGTAGCAGATCTTGTCCGCCTCCTTGGTCTCGACCCTGTCCTTTGCGGTACCGCAGGAACCGGGCGCAGGCAGGATGACATCATCGCCGGGTCTCCAGTTGGCGGGGGTAGCGACGTTGTCCGCATCCGCCTTCTGCAGCGCGAGGATGACCCTCTTGATCTCATCGAAGTTCCTTCCGAGGGACTGGGGGTAGTAGATCATGGCCCTGATCTTTCCGGCAGGGTCGATGAAGAACACGGCCCTGACGGCCTGTGTGGTGGATACGTGTGGCTGGATCATTCCGTACTTCTTGGCGACATCCATCTTGATGTCCTCGATCAGAGGGAATGTTACCTCGATGTTCTTCATTCCGTTCCAGTCGATGTCCTGGATCTTCCTGAGCCAGGCGATGTGGGCGTAGATGGAATCCACTGATAATCCTACGAGCTGGACGTTGAGGTCCTCGAACTCCTTCATCATATATCCGAAGGTCATGAACTCAGTGGTACATACGGGTGTGAAATCGGCAGGGTGTGAGAACAGGATGATCCATTTTCCCTTGAAGTCCCCGGGGAAGTTGATCTCTCCCTGCGTTGTGTTGGCAACGAATGAGGGTGCGTCGTCTCCGATCATCGGAGGCTTGTTCTTGCAGCATTCGCATGTGCATCCGTCACAGCAGTCGGAACCGCTGTCGTTGCAGCATTCGCAATCGCATTCTTCATCGCATTTGCATTTCTTGCTCATTGTGATACCTCTGATCAAACGGATGGCGGATTCGGCTAAAAAAAGGTCACTATAAAAACCTTGGATTATTCATCCATGTTACATGCAGGGTTATGAATAGGGCATTTCAGCGCACGATATACGACCTTGAACTCCGAATAGGAAATTATGACCATCAGTATGCCACCGATTATCTCCGATACTGTGACTCCCCAGTACACCCACTCCATATCGTGCATGGTACAGATCCAGATGATGCCTATGAATATCGCCTGCCGGAGGATGATGGTTGCAGCGGATATCTGACTCTTCCTCAGAGCACTAAGCAGTGATGAACCGAACGTGATCAATCCGTAGAAGACCATGAACGGTATGTATATCCAAAGGATCCTGACCAATTCGTCATGGTACTGTACCATATCCCCGGTATAGCTGAAAAGCAGCATCCACAGATCGCCGAAGACGAAAGTGACAAGCATCGCGGCCAGGCCCAACCCCAGACACAGCTTGAAAGCATAGATATACCCCTCCATCAGCTTCTCTGCGTTCCTCTGACCCCTGGCGGCTGAAAGTACAGGCACCATCGCGATCGCGACGGCCATGGCGGGGACCATCAGGAGATGTACCGTCTTCCAGGGGACGTTGTAAAGTGTCAGTCCCAGCGCCCCTCCGCAGCCGATGATCAGGGACATGAGAAGGAGGTTCGCCAGGGAATGGACATTGTTCTCGAGTATCTGAGGAATCCCTACGTACATGACATCCCAGATACTGGATCCCTTGAACCTCATACCCTTGAACCTCAGGTTGACGTATGTCCTTCCGGTGTAATAGTATCTCAATCCCACGATCACAGCCACCAACGATGAGAGCATAGTGGCCCATGATGCCCCAGCCACACCCATATCGAATCCGAAAATGAAGATCGGGTCGAGGATGATGTTCGTAACGGCGGTGAGGATGTTGATCGCTGTGGACTTATGAGCTGCACCCTCTCCCCTGAGCATGCCTGACAGGACATTGCTGAGGATCAGAAAAGGACACAGAAGATACAGCGGTATCAGATACTCCCTGCAGAGGTCCTTGATCTCCGTCCCACCGATGAGGTCTATCAAGGCATCCATGCTGAAGAACAGCAGTGGGATTATCGCTACCGATACCAGGGCCGTCAAGGCGAATACCTGGGTGGCGCGGTCGCCGGCGCTCTCCCTGTCTCCCGCCCCTAGAAGATTGGAGATCGTCACGTTCAGTCCCACCCCTATTCCCGCCCCGGTGCTCGGGAAGAAGAAGTACAGAGTGGATACGAGCGAGACGGCGGATACGGCCTCCACACCCAGGCTCGAACACCATATGTTATCGACGAAGTTGTTCAGCTGTGCGACCAACAATGCGACGAACACCGGGATCACCATGTAGCGGATGGCCTTCTTCGGATTCCCTAGAAGGACATCTACACTCTCAGATGATGATGTCGGGTGGATATGGTGCATCGAATAGGATGAATCTGTACACAATGATAAACAGTGTTATTCTGTTTTGAAAAAATGCATAACAACAGGAAAAACGTATGTTATGACGACATAACTAAGCTGAAAAGTTATTCACTTGGATGCGATCAGATAAAGATGCGGATGCCCGAAGGCACCCGCGTTTTGATCATTGGAACTGCTCGTCCCCACCGTCGTAGAATAGGACGTACGGACGTCCGTCCACTTCGGTGATACCGGCTTTCACACCGTAGACCTTGGTGATGTTCTCGGCTGTGATCGCCTCCTGAGGCGTTCCGTCGCAGTAGACCTCTCCTTTGGAGAAGATGACCACACGGTCGGAATACTTCGAAGCGACGTTCAGATCGTGACAGATTGTGAGGATGACGATTCCTCTCTCCTTGGCGACCTTCGAGAGCATCCTCATCACGTGCATCTGGTTGTAGACATCCAGATTCGATGTGGGCTCATCCAGCATCAGCAGGTCCGGCTGCTGGGCGAGACCGCGGGCGATCATGACCTTCTGGTGCTGTCCTGCGGACAGCTCGTTGAAGTTCCTCATCGCCAGATGGGATATCTTCATGATCTTCAGACACTCTGCTGCGATCTGCAGGTCCTCCGCGGACGTGTTGAATCCCGAGTGGGGATACCTTCCCATGAGGACTGTGTCCATGACGGTCATCGCGAACGTCTCGTTGGAAGCCTGGGGGACATATGCCACCTTCAGAGCGATGTCCTTGAACGACAGGTCGTTGACATCCGTTCCGTCGATGGTGACATTTCCCTCAGTGGGGATCAGGATCTTGTTGATACAGTACATGAAGGTCGATTTTCCGACCCCGTTGGGTCCCAGGATACTGATGAGACCGGGTTCGTCGAACTTTAGGTTGATTCCCTGCCAGACCCTGAACTCTCCATAGCTGACTCCGAGATCCGTTGCCTTTATTTCCACTACCATGTCACCACACCTCGTTCTTCTGTCTGATAATCATGATCATGAAAATCGGACCACCGATCAATGAGGTAATAAGTCCGACCGGCATGGAGAAGCTCAGGACCGCCTGTATGAACAGGTCCGCAACCATCATCAAGCAGGCACCGACCAATGCGGACAGCGGGATGAGGATCCTGTTGTCTGCACCTATCAGGATACGTGCTATGTGAGGTGCCACCAATCCGACGAAACCGATGATTCCGGTGAAGGATACGATACCAGCTGCGAGAATCGATACGGAGAGCAGGATGATGACCCTGGTACGGTCCGTGTTGATTCCGAGACTCTTAGCGTACGAATCTCCGGAGTTCATCGCATTCAGGATACGGGAGAGATACATCATGATGATCGCTCCCAGGATGACCACGGCCCACATGAAGGGCATGTCTCCCCAGTCGGTTCCGTCGATGGATCCGACGGTCCATGCGTAGACTGCCGATGTTGCGTTCGGATCCGCGACCAGCATCAGATAGGACTGTGCCGCGTTGAAGACGTACATCAGAGCGATACCGCTCAGGATAATCATCGCAGGCGAGGGCTTCCTGTACTTGGACAGGGCGATGATAAAGAGCGATGGGATCAATGCGAACACGAATGCATTGATGATCGTTCCATACGTACCGCTGATCAACGTGAATCCGAGAGTCATCGCGAGGGTTGCTCCCAGAGCGGCTCCGGATGAGATACCGGTAGTATAGGGGTCTGCAAGAGGGTTCTTCATCATACTCTGCATTCCTGCTCCCGCCATGGCCAGTCCGATTCCGACCGCTATCGCGGTCAGAACACGGGGCGTACGGAACTCCCAGACCACAGTCTGTTCTAACGTCTCGATGGGTTTACCCAGGAATATGTGGTCTATAAGGATAGAGTACACGCTCCATAGGTCTATGTCGTAGTCTCCGACCGCCAACTCCGCTCCTGCAAGAATTATGAAGACAGCGAGAAGGATGAAGACGAAAATGAGCTTGGACCAGCGGTGAGCCTTATACTGGGCGATTGTGACCTCTTCCTCGGTCATCCCCTCGTAATTCTTCTCACGTGCGTGATGCCTCATATCGTGCAGCCTTATGTTGGTCTGCTCCAAACTACGACGTATTCCGCTTGTATGTAGTTTCTTCAACTCACTACCTCCTTAAGGAATAACGTTGCTTCCTCTGTTGTTATCTCAGCATTATCGATCTTCTTCGAATCGATAACCTGAAAAGAAACTGTTTTAGAAGACTCGGTTCCGACCCATCTGTCCTTTGACTCATCATATTTGTAAAGACTGTCCGAAGGCTTTCCCGAATCGTCGAAATAGATGTAGAATTCGAAATCAACTGACCCTAGTCCTTTCAACTCGATAGGGTACCGAATTATATCTCCGGCACCTGAATGATTGTTCCATTCCGAAACACAGATACCTGTAACATGCTCTCCTCCGACCATCCCTTCCACCTCGAATTCCTGAGAGATGTAATACGGATTCTTCTGGGACATGGCGTCGTATACCATGAAACTGATGACCGACATGACCATCAACAAGATGACTCCCACGGCGACTATGGTTAGATTAGGCTTGTTCATATACAAAGAAAAAGGGTGGGGATATACCCCACGTTTGTTTTCATCCCATGTTCAGGATGTTCCTATCGTCACCCTCACCGCAGTACAGCTGGTTCATGGTGTCGTAGTTCCACTTCTCATCAATACCGAGCATTTCAACGTATTCGTTACAAACTGTCTCGATGTCCGCTTTAGTGAAAACATCGTCGTAAAGGACATATCCCATCACGACCTGAGCAATAACCTCTGAAAGTCCAGAAGCAAATACATAACCACCAATTGACAGATCAATCTGACTGTAAACAGCCGTACCCATTCTTTCTGCGAAATCCGCATACTTTTCAGCCATTACAGCTGCAGTAGTCTTACTCTGGAGAGGTGTATTGGTCAATCCGATTATGGTGTCGATCTTGTAGGTAGCAACATCCGAAGCCAACTGCTCACTTGTGAGCTGCATCTTGTCTCCAGTCACAATAGAGGATCCTCCACGTGCCTTGAAGATGGTTGTTCCGATGTCATAGCTGTTAACCTTTGTCAACATGGCGTTCTCAGCAGCAGTATTTCCAAGAAGGCAGATCTTTCCAGCTTCACTCTGGTCTGTGTAGAAGCAGATAGCGTTCTTCCTCTCTGTAACGGACTTCATCTTCTTTGCAACCATGTCCTCAACTCCATCATACCACTCAAGGTAGTCATATGCTTCATCCATCCTGTCGAGGAGATATGCTGTTGTTAAAAGACCGTGGATTGCCACTCCTCCTTCCCAAGATCCCATACGGATAATCTGGAGACCCTGGCTTCCAAAGAGGTCCTCGTAGCCGTCTGCATAGTAGTCGTGCTGTCCGCAGACAAGGGTCATACAGTTGTCATTCTGCTTGAGAAGGGTTGCAATCGCCTCCTTGCTGGGGGTGTTACAGCTTCCGACGTTAACGAGCTTGGAAAGGTCCAATGCGGTGGTGTAACGGTCGTGTGCGTTTCCGGTCTCGGGAACGATCCTGTCGTCCGCTCCCTTGATCAGGTCCGCTCCGAGGATCAGACATGCGTCGAAGGGGGGTGCGATGAGAGGACAGACGTAGTGGTTGGCGACATCTGTGTGGTATTCCCTGACATCGTAGTCGACGACACCGAAGTAGTAGACGGTGGGCTGCTTGTAATCGATCATCTTCTTGATGACGTCCACATCCTTGTCGTCGATATATCCGTCATAGTTGGCGTCGCACATGAACTCTTTCGCATAATCAAAGTTGGATTCTTTGATGAGCTTCTCGACATATGCAACATCTTTGTCATCGAGGTAATCATCACAGTTAGCATTTCCCAAAACTGCAAGCCTTGCCGGGAATTCTGTAAGGTCAGGAATTTCTCCTTTCTTGTCATCACCGGAGCCTCCGCCATTGTTCATCATGAAGAAAGCGGCGATCGCAACGACTGCGACGACTGCAACGATGATAACGACCATCTTGGTTGTCTTTTCATCCATGTAATCACTTGGATAATATATCCGACGCGTTGAGTTGCTCTATAAATATATAATAGAGTGGGAATGTATTCAAATTATTTTTTGAATCATCTATTATTTATTTGTAATTCTTAAAAAAATTATCTGGGTAATAAAAAGTTTAAGAAATGTTTACATTCTCTCTTTTCCGGAATCATGGCTATTTCTTACCTGGGCCGTGAGATCGACTATATCGGTCACAATCTTACGGTTCTTCAGCTTATACACCTTCTCTCCATCGATTTTCTCCGATACCACCAATCCGCAGATTGTCAACAGTTTCAGGTCGTGTGCTGCCAAAGAATACGAACAGTCGAGGATCTCCGCAGCCTGAGATGCTGTTATATTGACAGTATACAGCGTGAGCAACAGTCTAACACAATCCCTGTTGGAAAGGATCTTCCATGTACCGCTCACATCATCGACCGCCTTATCGATGATATGCTGGACCTGTTCTAGCTCATCGACATCCTCGCTCAGATTGATGATGACGTTCGAATAGGGAAGCCTGGCACATAATCCAAAGGCCATGGGGGTATGGATGTGCCCGAATGCAGTCTCACAGACATAATCTTCGGTATCCAAAGTCAAAGCCCTGATGTCCCTGAAGCCCAGTTTGGTCAATACTCTGACATCCCATGCGGGACGATACTCCTTGGTGAGCGGAAGATCCTCTGCCAGCTTATCGCACCTATCGAAATTGACATTGTTCACATTGGTGATCGCATCGATACTTTTATTGTGACCATTCGACTTGGCGATATGTTCCCGACGGTGAAGATAGTTCACATCATTGTAGTACAGGTAGTAGTTCCCGTCGAAGATTATCATCTATCCCCCGGGCTTCAGCAGCTGTTTCCATCTGGAATAGGCTTTGAACGGATCGTCCAGGCCCCACACGCAGTTCCTGGATATGACCACATCGTACGACTTCTCAGGTAACTCGGGTTCTTCGACATCCCCTACGATGAAATCTATATCCAACCCCATCTCCTCTGAGAGATCGATGGCTGCGTCGATGACCTTCATGTTATAATCCATGGCATCGACTTCGAAGCCCATCCTGGCCGCTTCGATCGCAACTAGCCCGGCGCCTGTGCCCATATCGATGATCTTGGAACCTTTCGGCATATCCTTCAGGAAAACCCTCAGAGTATGATTGAAATCGGAATCGTTGCTCAAAAGGAAGCGCGTATACTCAATCAATCCTGGAACGCGGTCGGACCAATAAAGATCGAGTTGCTTCCTGATATCTGAAACCATGGATGTCACTTGGATTATTCGTCAAACGCTTTTACCGAGATATAATAAGAACGACTTGGCACGATCTCTGATCACACACGCATCTCTGCTGAAAGTTTGGAACCCTCATATTCAATCTCCATATGATGGACTATGCTCTTATCATCAAGGTAATAGACGACATCCGCGCCTCCATCCGTTCCTTTCCACAGTTCATATCCGCCTTCCGATCCGATGTGGGTGAACCGAGAAGTAGGCACCCTGTCGGCATCGAACATTAGACTATATTTGAAGGTCCTATCGAATATCGTTGAACCATATTTCACATGATATGTCTTGACAGAGAACTCGGAAGTCTCCGAAGAGTATCTTGTGGTGATTATTCCGGTGTAAGGGACTTCCCTGTCTTCAACGATCATCGTACCGGTAACGTCATATTCCCTATCCATTATGAACGGGTCCTGATCCTGCATATTCTGGACTGCCATGACTATGAGCCATCCGGATATCGCCACTCCCATGGCCAAAAGGACCTCCACCAAAGATAGCAGCAATTTCTTCTGTTTCTTTGCAATGGTGAGCTCATACATCTCCGACTCGTCCATAGATATGGATTATTATTCCATACGATTTAACGATTTCACGATGCGACCTTTTATCTGATACATACCTCTAACCCTTCATCATGAAAAAAGAGATGAGTTCCTTCGACGTACGTTCCATAGCTACGGAACTGTCGGCCCTGGAAGGCGCACACATGGACAAGATATTCCAATGGGGAGCAGGGAACGTGCTCTTCCGCATCAACGTCCAGGGCGAGGGAAAGAAGGATCTCTTCTTCAAGGACAAGAAATGGCTCTACTCTCCGGCAGCCAAACCGGAGACACCGATACAGCCCACATCATTCGCAACCTATCTGAGGAAATATCTGGACAACGCCCGCATCGGGAAGGTAAGGCAGATAGGTTTCGACAGGGTGGTAGAGATAGAACTTCTTAAAGCGGACTCCGAGTACAAGCTCATATTCGAGATATTCGGAGGCGGTAACGTCCTTCTGGTCAAGGACGGGATAATAGATACATGTCTGATCCAGAAGACCATGAGGGACCGCAAGGTCCGCCCTAAGGAACCTTACATCTGGCCTCAGCCCAGATTCAACCCTATCGAATCCACAGAGGACGATTTCGTCAAGGCCTTCAAGGAATCCGAGGCAGACTGCGTCAGGACACTGGCGACAGCGGTGAATCTCGGAGGACAGTACGCCGAGGAGGTCTGCAAGCGCACCGGAGTTGACAAAAGCCTTCCGGCACCAGAGGTGCCCGATGACATGCTGTCCAAGATGTACGCCCAGGTGAAGGACATCGTCAACCATGTGATCGACGTCCCCGAGACCACCGCATACCTCAAAGACGGCAAGATCGAGGATTTCGCACCTATCCGCATGACATCCCATGACGACCTGGAGTCCAAGGGCTTCGGGAGCATGTCCGAGGCTATCGACGCCTTAGTAAAGCAGATGAAGGACGAGGAGGAGGAAGCATACGTCGATCCTGAGGTCGAGAAGCTCAACAGGAGGATCGCCAAGCAGGAGGAGACCGTCCAGGAGTACAGGGAGAGGTGCGAGGAGCTGAAGAGGAAGGCCGAGGCCCTGTACACCGATTATCAGAACGTCACGCAGCTGCTGGAGGTCCTGAAGGAACAGAGCCAGAAGCTCACATGGGAGAAGCTGAGGGAGGGTGCGATGAAGATCCCCTACGTCAAGGACATAGACCCCTCCAAGAACCTCGTCACCGGAGTGTTCGGCGAGGAGACGGTCACATTGGACTACACCAAAGGTCTCGACGCCAACGCATCCGATATCTACCAGCAGAGCAAGGACATCGGGGAGAAAGGAAAGCACGCAGAGGACGCCCTCAACGAGAGCCGTGCCGAACTAGCTAAGAAGGAGAAGGGAATCGCCAAGCAAAAGGCCGCCATGGCAGGAAAGGCGCAGCCGACCAAGCAGTTCTGGTTCGAGAGGTTCAAATGGTTCTTCACATCGGAGGGGAAGCTGGTCATCGCGGGAAGGGACGCCCACACCAACGACGGTGTGGTGAAGAAGCATCTCAAGGAGAAGGACCTGTATTGCCATACCGACATCCACGGAGCGCCTTCCACTATCATCAAGGACGGGGCATCCGCTTCCAATCAAGAGCTCAGGGAAGCCTGCCAGTTCGCAACCGCCCAATCCAAGGGATGGGTTGGGGCGGTATCCGAAGGAAGCGCATACTGGGTGTATCCGGATCAGGTCAGCAAGACCCCCAATCCGGGAGAGTTCGTGCCACGCGGAGCGTTTATCATCCGCGGTAAGAGGAACTACGAGTACCACCTCCCGCTGGAGCTCATAGTCGGAGAAATCGAATACCAGGGTACCAGAAAGGTCATGTGCGGTCCCGCTTCCTGCTTCAAGGATTGCGAGAGGTACTTCGTTATCCGCCCGGCTAAGAACAAGAACCGCATCTCAGGGGAAATGGCCAAGCGTTTCGCAGTGCCAGAAGAGGAGATCTCGAGGATCCTTCCGCCCGGAGAGAGCGAGATCGTCAGAGAGGTATGGCCTAAGGAAGAAGCCGAGGAATGATGTCGGACCCTCAGAAAAGGCGAGATTATCCCATATATATCAGCGTGCTAATTCGCAATCATGGACGATATCAGAAACAGAATCAATCTGGTCGCCGCGATCGCAGCCATCGGTGCAGGCATCGCATTTATCGGTACCATCATGTCATGGGCGGAGTTCCCCAAGGCCGTGGGATTCCTAGATATGGTAATCTTTGGAATGATGACCTTCGTGGGAATAATGAATGCCAGACCGAATTCGCCTGTGAGGAATGCCATCTGGAATTCGTTCCTTGGAATCTTGGGAATCGTTGTCGCATCCCTCAACTACCTCCACATAGCGGAACGGATTCCGGAGGCCTCGGCATTCATGGATGTCGGTTTGGGCATATGGCTCACCTTCGCCGGAATCGTAATCTTTACGATCTTCAGCATATCCGATTGGATGAGCAAGAGGAAACCGTGAAAGTCTTTATTTGAAATGGCCGGAGGGCAATACCCTCCGGCACTTAATTCTTCTCAAGTTTAGTGTACGGACACCGCTCTGAACCATTTGACAAGAGCGCCTATCTGGGCCTTTGCACTGGATACCATCTTTCCGATGAATCCCATGTTGTCACTGTCCGCATCGTCTCCGGTATTATGATCTCCTTGATACGGCACTCGGAGAATGCGTTGTCTCCAATCGTTTTCAAAGAAGACGGGAGTTCTATGAATCCCAGACCGCAGATGCTGTAAGAACCGGCCCCAGTCATATGCCAGAACGCATCGTTAGGGATGTTGAGGACACCTTCTTCCACATGGAGGCTCTCGAAAAAGCCCTCGTAGAACACCTTGGTCTTCCAGAAAGAATAATCGACATCTTTCATCTGACCAGGTTCATAACCCGGTTCCGGATTCTTAGATGGCATGATCCATAGATCCGATGGATCAAAACGTGCTGCAATGAAATCCACACCGCCAAGGATCCCCTCGTGATACACTTCCTTTATTGGAGTAGAGGCCCCGTCCGATGCTGCGGCCATTGCGAACCCCGAAAGGACCATGACCAATACGGCTACTACCGAGAAGGCACGGACTTTGGCTGTCCTACTGATACTTACACGGTCCGTGTTACACCGTTGTTAATTGAATATCTGAACATACTTTGCCCCCCTCTCCGATTGAAGCAAACTAGTTGTATCTCTAATTCTAACTATATAAGAGCAACCACGGGATAGACAGAGGATGAGAAAACTCAACTTTATCGATGCCAGTGGATCAATTAATGGGATCGGAAGGGTATGGTGCCCGCGCCGGGATTCGAACCCGGGTCAAAAGATCCGCAATCTCACAGGATATCCAAGCTACCCCACGCGGGCAAAATTCTGCGGTACCTTTAGAAAGGTTAAGGCGTTTTCATGCCTCAGGGTGCGACAGGTAGCGGGTAATGTAACCGGCGATCCTGTTCCTCATTGTCACCGAAGAGACATCTGTGAGGGTTGCGACCATCTCCTTGTTGCCCTCGAAATCCTTGGTGAATGCCTGAGGATACTTGTTGAGCAACTCGATGGAAACTCTCTTGATGTATGTGGGTCTGATTCTTCCCATATTCTCACCGAATGAACCCGATTAAGCCGATACCCTATATAATATTATTTAGACAAAAATACGCTTGAAATCAAGGATCACTATTCGAGAGTACTACAAATAATCTACTGTTTTTCATCGTATGATGCATATTTTTTGTATTGTTAAATAAATTTAGGAATACCTACAATATTAATATCTCCAAACATATCGGGTGTCCAGACCAAGGTGGTTTAATGGATAATGATTCGAAGGCGATACTCAAGTTCGTCATTTGCATCGCAATCATCGCAGTGCTGCTCATCGTCTGGTTCAACACGGTCGGAGCACCTGCGAGTGACGAGGAGGAGATCATACTGAAATCCAATGATCTCTCCGGAGCGATCGCATCTAAGATATCGGGCTTCTTTGTCTGATCGGAGAGATCTAAAACAGGGCTTCGGCCCTTTTCACATTTTCGATATCTCTTCCATCGCGGCACGAGAGATATGACAGTACCCGCCGGGGTTCTTATCCAGATACTTCTGGTGGTTCTCCTCAGCGGGTGTGAAATTCTCCAAAGGAAGGGCCTCAGTGTAGAACTCTCTGAACATCGATGCAAGTCTGGAAACAATCTCCTTAACCACAAGGCCTGAACCTTCATCCGTCCAGTAGATCCCGGTACGATACTGTATACCGTGATCATTGCCTTGCCTATCCTTCTGTGTCGGATCGATGATCATGAAGAATGCCAGAAGGATCCTGTCCAGATCGACAATCTTGGGATCGTACTCCACTTTAACGGTCTCGGCATAGCCATAACGGCCGGAACATACCAGCAGATAGTCCGGGATGAAATGCGGATCGCCGTTGGCATAACCGCATTGCGTAGCAGTCACGCCTCTCAGCAAGGACATCGCCTTCTCGACACCCCAGAAACAACCTCCGGCCAGATATATCTCGCTCATAGATCCGTTCTCGGATGACCACAGGTCTTCTTGCCTTCGGGACAGGGGCCCCTGATGCAGGGCGGGCCGGCGTTCTTGAATATGATCGGAGAGACCTCCTTACATATCCTCAGCATCTGATCGGACATCTCCCTTATCTCCCACTGGGCACGGTTGCAGCTCCTCAGAGAGAAGAAATGAAGCAACTCACGGGCGTTCATGGTGATTGTGATGTTCGTTGTGCATCCATTGGGTAGCAGATACCTCGCATCCTCTGCCGGGATCCCAAGGTCCTCGAGCTTCTTGTACGCATCCCATATGGTCTCCATGACGGAATCAAATGTCTCCAGAGCCTCCTCGTTCCCCTCGACGGTATGCGGGGTCACGAACGATGCCTTGTCCATGGAAACGTACCTCTGGCTCTGTTGGGAATAAGAGGCCATCCTGTGCCTCACGAGCTGATGGGTGAGAGCACGGGAGACGCCTTCCACGGAGAATGTGAACACGGCATGCTCGATCACTGAATGATGACCCATCCCGACGATCCTCGACAATGTCTTTTCAGGATCGATGTCATCTACGATCTCCGCCGAGGACCTCTCCGAATAGCATGAGTTCCCTGCTGCCGCGCAGATCCTGTCCGCATTCTGTGTACATGCCAATAGCTCAACCTTCAAGTGACTCCCTCCCGTCCCAGATCATCTGACGTATCTTGCTGAACCTCTCGCGATCCATGATGTCGTTCAACCTTATCTTCCGAATGTGTTCGTCATTGATAAGCTTGCACAGCCCCTCCACATGGGCATCCCCTACGACGACCACCATGTTGTGGTACGTACCGGTCAGTGAATTGATCTGATCCGCCATGTAGACATTCCTCTCATCGATGAGCTTCCTGACCAATGTGGGGTACCTCTTCCTCATGTTCTCCACATAGTCCTCCTCGTTATCGGAGAACCGTTTATGGGTGGTCCGGACCTTTTTGATGCCTCCGAAGGAATCCTTGAAGCTCGACATGCGGTAGCGGAGTCTCTCTCCTGCAGACATCTCGTCCCACATCTCGTTCATGACACGCATGGCATCGGTGTCGATCGGGATTATCTGGGCGTTGACCAGCTTTCCGGTGTTGACAGCCGCCAGGAACTCGCTTCCCAGCTTGCTTCCGCTCTGTTCGGACATCTTCTGCTGATACTTCGCGGTGCTCGCATATATGGTGGACATCTTCTGTTCGCCCTGCGGTTTCACACCATTGAAATCGTTCATCATCGACTCGTAGCGAGCCTTGTCCAGCTCTATGAGGACAGCATCCGGCCAGGTATTCTTCACTATGAATGATACCGGTTCGGCCAGATTGAAAACATGTCCGGTGCCGATGATCGTGATCATGTCTGTCTCAATGGTGATGACAGATATAAGGGCGATGACAGAAGGTTCTGAGCAATTATCCGAGAATCTATATTAGTGGCCTCGCTCATCATCGGATTGGAGCATAAATCCATGAGCGAAGAGATGGACCCGATCAAGAAGGACAAGATCGTCACATATGCTGCGGTCGCCCTGGTGGCATTGGATATGGTCGCGATGGCGATCCTCGTCGGACTCAATGCGGCAGGGACCGTTTCCATGGAGACCATGCTCATTGTCAGCACATTGCTCTCGCTCCTGATGTTCGCCATAATTGTCGTATACCTGATCTACAGCCACAGGGCGAGACCGAAGATCCTGGAATACAAGGAGAAGCGCGACGGGATCAGAAAAGAGGAACAGGAATCGCCCTCTTCCGAAGGCGATGAGCCTAAGGAATGATCGCACATCCTTTTTTATTACGGCCGACGTTCGTGGATTGAGGCCTAACAATGCAGAAGTACGATCTTGTCTGTTTCGATATGGACGGTGTCCTGACTAAGCTCAGAAGCTCCTGGTGCTGGGTGCATCAATGCTTTGAAGTGGATAACGAACCCGCCTATCAGGCATATTGCAACGGTGAGATCGACGAATCGGAGTTCATGAGAAGGGATATCGGGCTCTGGACCGCCAAGAAGCCCGACGTCACCATCGACGAGATAGCCAAGCTCTTCCAGGATATGCCTCTGATAGGAGGTATCCAGGAGACCATAGCATGTCTGAAGGCCAACGGTATAAAATCGGTCATCGTCAGCGGCGGGATAGACAAAGCGGCACTCCTGATCAAGAATGAATTCGGATTCGATGACTTCGCTGCCGATGAGATCTGCACCAATCCCAACGGCACCCTTACGGGAGAGGGGAAGCTCATAGTGGATCTCAGGGACAAGGGCATCAACGTACGTCAGTTCATCGAGAAGTACAACACCACTCCGGAGAGGACCGTCTCAATAGGGAACTCCTACACGGATATACCGATGTTCAAGAACACCGGCATGTCAATCGCTTTCAATCCGACGGACCATTACACCAGCGATGCCGCCACCTACACGGTGGTATCTGATAACATCGCCGACGTACTGGATTACATCCTCGAAGAAGAGGAATGATCATTCCTCATCCTCGGTCAGGATCCCTTTCTCCAGCTTGCGGTAGTCGATCTTCTTCAGCTTGGTCCTCGGAAGGGAGTCCACGAACACGTACTCACGCGGTTTGGCGTAGGCAGCGATATTCTCCTTGACGAATGCCTTTATAGAATTCTGTGTGGCGTCATCCTTGGGGACACCCTCCTTCAGGACCACGTATGCCTTGACCTTCGATCCCCTCTTCGGATCTGGAACTCCCACGACGCACGAGATGTCCACTGCAGGGTGCCTGCTGAGGATCTCCTCGATCTGCGAAGGATACACATTGTATCCGGAGGTGACGATCATGCGCTTGATCCTGTTCTTGAAATAGATGAATCCGTCATCGATGTATCCGGCATCCCCTGTATGAAGCCAGATCTTTCCATCCTCATGCTTTATAAGGACATCTGAGGTCTCCTCGGGACGTCCGTAATAGCCATCCATAACGGAGGGTCCGCAGATGCATATCTCGCCGTCCTCTCCGTCGGGTGCCTCCTCCGTGGTACCTATCTTCGCGATCATGTACGAGAATCCCGGGATCGGGACTCCGATGCTCCCCGGCCTCTCATCGAACTTAGGGGTGATGGCCGTTGCCGCAAGGCATTCGGTGCATCCGAAGCCTATCTTGATCCTTCTCTCGCTTCCGTGCTTCGCCAAGAATTCATCCACACGTGCCTTGGACTCGATCGACATGCTGTCGCCTCCGCAATACATCCCTTTCAAGAATGAGAGGTCGGCATTCACCAGGTACTTGTTGTCGATCATCTTCTCATACATCGTCGGAACGCCGGCCATGTAGTTGATCTTCTTCTTGACGATCATCTTGCAAAGGGAATCGAGGGTGAACGTGGGCATCAGTATGATCCTGAGTCCGATGCATACGGGCAGATACACGCATGTGCACAGTCCGAACCCGTGGAACATTGGCATCTCGGCCAGCATGGTGGTGCCCTCTCCGAGGACCCCCGAGAGCTCGATCATACCCCATGATGTTGAATTGAAGGATCTGCTGGAATGGACGGCACCCTTGTTCACTCCCGTTGTTCCTCCCGTGTACAGGATGGATACGGGCTCGTCGGCAGTGACATGGGGCATGTCCTTGGGTACGTGGCTGATATCGTCCTTCATCATCTTGGTCCAGCGTATGGTACCGAATCCGAGGTGACCCTTTGGCATCCTCGCATCCTTGTTGACCAACTCGGCGAGCCTTGCACTGATGTATGGCATCATATCCACCGGCGATGTGACGATTAGCGTCTGGAATCCTTCGAACGAACCGATCTTGGGGAAATTCTCGGCGAACAATCCCAATGTTATGGCCATCTTCGATTGCGAATCCTTGATGTAATATTCGATCTCGTTCTTGGACGAGAGCGGGTGCACCATGACAGCTATTGCGCCGAGTCTGCTCAGCGCATAGAATGATACTAGTGATTGGGGGCAGTTCGGAAGACAGACGATGACCCTATCACCTCTATACACTCCCATCTTCCTCAGACGGAGAGACAGATCATCGACCTGTGAAAGGAATTTGCGATAGTTGACCTTGTATCCTAGGTATTCGTAAGCGATGTTGTTCGGATACTTTCCTGCCGTTTCCTTCAGAATTTCGTATGCGGAGAGGTCCGGTAAGTCTATAGGATCTGATGTAATCATTGGGCAACAACCCTCTGGTCATACAGTGCACAGACGTGCTGTCCCAGCGCTGTCTTTCCTGTTATAAGGAGTGTCCCGCGCATATTTATGGACCGTGGTCTCACTCATCGTCCTCGAAAACGAAATCGTCGAAATCCTCATCGTCCTCTTCGAGGTCGAGGACATCATACCTCTTCTTCCTGATCTTCCCGTATATCCTCGTGATGTCCCTGGCCTCTGCGACCCCTTTCTTCACGAGACTGTGCTTGGTCTTGATCGCATGGATAAGACAATCGAAGTCCTCGAAGGACAGCTGCGTACCGACAACGAACTCGTCGTCGGGCTCCGACTCCACCCTGAGTGAGTAGGTCCTGTCATCGTCGTTGACCGACACCTTGATGCTCAGTATATCGAACTGCTTAACCCACAGCTTCCTCACGTTGGTGGCCAGCGTCTTCTTCTTCAGCTTACCGTCAAGGGTATCGATGTGTGTGACGCAGACCCTCCTTCCGTCATCGAGGAAGAACTCGTCCTCCTCCTGGATGATATCGTTGCTCTCGATGGTGGTCCTCGTTGTCTCGGACACATCCCCATCACTGAATACGACAGGCACCTCGATGAGCTCGGGGATCTTGATGGTCTCGGAGGAGACGCGTCCGCACTGGGTGCATCTGAATGTACCCTCTATGGAGGCCTTGCCCATCCTTCCTTTGAGGATCTGGTGCTCGGTCTCGTCATCGCAATCGGGACAATCGAAATAGATCGTCTCGGGCATCTCTCTCTTCAACATGTTTATCACTGGTCCGTCATGAACGGGAATCCGTGTCCCGGTATGATCACATCTGCGTAGTCCCTTATCTTCTTAATACTTTGCAATGCAAGGACCCTGTCGGTGTTGAGTTTGGGGGCGATGTTCTTGAAGAAGTTATCCTCCAGAGGGATCGCGTCCCCGGCCACCACGTAGTGCCTGTCGGCATCCACGAATACGGACATCTCTTCGGTGCAATGCCCCGGCGTATGGACCAGCCTGACTCCTTCGCAGAGCTCGAATTCCTCCTCGTCCACCACCACGGCACCCGGGATCTTAGTCTTGGCTCCCGAGTGCACATAGACCTTGGCCTTCGGGAACATATCCAGATTCTCGATGTGATCGTTGTGGGTGTGCGTGAGTACGACCACGTCCACATCCTTCACGAATACCCCGATCTGCTTGAAGGAGGTCTTAAGGAACGGCCTCATGTACTTGGTGCTGGGGTCTACGACTATCGTATGCTTGGGAGTACGTATCAGAACGGAAGTGGAGTCCGCCTTGAGTATATTGCCCTCCTCGTCGCGCAGAAGGTCCCCGACCGCCAGGATGTCCAGTTGGATCATGGTCATGGATATCGTGTAGCAGGATTTAACCCGAACCCAGGGAAACTCAAATAACCGGACCGTACGATACGGATCGTATGAGAATGGTCTTCTTCGTATCGGGACTGACATGCCAGGAATGCGCGGACAAACTGGAATCGCACATACAGAGGCAGCCTGGTGTGATCGGTGCTGCCCTGATGGTTAACGGCAAATTCATCATCGAATGCGAGGAGGACATGGCCGAAGCGATCGCCAACGAGGTCCTTGTATCGGCCCCTAAGGCACAGGGACAGGTCACGGCGAAACGCATCCAATGAAGGCCACCTTTTATTTACCATCCTGCCCTCATTCAATCATGATCGAGTGCATGGACTCAGAGAACCTTCACAGACGCCTTAAGAAGATCAGCGGACAGGTAGCCGCTGTCGACCGTATGATCGACGAGGATGTCCCGTGCGAGGACATAATGATCCAGATCAACGCTATAAAGAGCGCCGTCCACAGCGTCGGCCAGATAGTCCTGGAGGGACACATCAGGCACTGCGTGAAGGATGGTATCGAGCACGGAGATGCCGACAAGACCATCGAGGAATTCGCCGAAGTCATCAGACAGTTCTCAAAACTCTGAATCCCGACAATATCAACAGGAAGCAACTATCAATAAGTCCCGGTGCATCCTCTGCTCATGGAATACGATCCCGATATACGGATAGAAGGCGACCCCGATGTCTACCCGCCGTCGGACGACAGCATACTGTTCATCCAATCACTTGAGGTGAGGGGAGGGGAGAGGGTGCTCGAGATCGGGTGCGGTTCCGGGGTCGTATCGATACATTGTGCCAAGAACGGATGCAAGGTCACCTGTGGGGATATCAATCCCAAGGCTGTAGAGCTCACAAAGAGGAACGCCGGGATCAACAGCGTGTCCCTCGATGTCCATGAGACCGACGTATACTCGAACATATCGGGAAGGTTCGATACCATCCTGTTCAATCTTCCTTATCTGCCGGTGGACGAGGACGGCCTCCTGGCTAGGTCGTGGTCCGGCGGACCTGACGGTCTCGGACCCCTTCCGGATCTTCTGGAAGGTGCACCCGAACATCTGACCGAGGACGGAAGGATAGTCGTCGTCATCTCATCTCTGATGGACACCCAGGCCCTCTGGGACCTTCTGGACAACTACGATGTCAGGACAATAGGGGAGCTGAAGCTGTTCTTCGAGAAACTGGCGGTGCTGGAGATCGGGTTGAAAGAACCAGCCCCGGCGCAATAACCAAATAGATACCGTCCATCGAAGGCCCATGACAGATTATTCCGCACATCTTGGAGTCATCGCGGCTCTTTCCGCCGGGATAATCTGGGGTTTCCTCGGATTCTTCGTCCGCGCTGCGAACGATATCGGAATCATTCCCTTCCAACTCACATGCCTCCGCTACATCATGATAACAGCCATCGTGGGCGTGTATATCCTGATCAAGGACAGAAACATGTTCAGAGTGGATCGCAGAACAGCCATCATTTTGCTGATAATGGGAATAATCGGTACGATCGTGAATTCTGTCACGTATCTGCATTCGATGACCCTCATATCATTGTCCCTCGCATCCGTCCTCCAGTACGTCGCACCGTTCTTTGTGATCCTTATCTCTATCCCCATCCTGAACGAGAAGCTCACAAGGACCAAGGCCGTAGCTGTAGTTGTTGCGTTCGCTGGATGCGTTCTCTGCACAGGGGTCCTGACCGATGCCGGAACGATGAACATCCTGGGAATCGCTTTGGGAACCATATCTGGAATATGCTTCAGTGTCTATACAGTGGGGTCGAAGATGATCAGTGGCAGCGGATACAGTGTCGCTACGGTGCTGTTCTACACATCCCTGATATGCTGCGTCGGCCTCGCACCTTTCTCGGATCTCCCGGATACGTTTGGTATCATGGGCACATCCATGGATGCGCTGCTCATCGTGATCGGTATGGGGCTATTCGTGACACTGCTCCCATTCGTTCTATTCAATTATTCCCTAACGAAGATCGAAGCGGGAAAGGCATCCATACTGACGTATGCGGAACCGCTTGCTGCGACCATAATAGGGCTGATGCTCTACGGAGAAGCGGTCACGGTCGGTTCGGTGATCGGAATGGCGATGATATTCGCCGCATTGGTAGTGGTCAACCGTAAGGAGATACCTTCATCGGTCTGAGAAATGAAACCCCGGCAGAGCCGGGGCAATGGGTTTCAAAGGATCTTCTTGATAGCTTCGGTGAGGAGCTCGTTGGCCTGCTTACCGTCGATCTTACCCCTCAAGGCACCCATCACGGGACCCATCAGTCCGCCGATCGCGGCCATTCCCTTCTCCTTCACAAAATCGGCACGCTCGTTGACGATCTGCTCTATGATCTTCCTGGCCTCATCCGAATCGACTGCTTCCAATCCGAGCTTCTTGATCGCAGCTTCAGCATCGGTGCCGACCGCCATCTCCCTCAGGAGCTTGGGCAGCGCCTCTTTGGCAAAGCGGTTCTGCTTCAGCATTTCGAAGACCTGTATCAGGTCCTCGTCGGTCAGTGCGGTGGTATCGATACCGTCGTGCTCCATCTCGCTGTACACATTGAGGAACATGGTAGCAGCGACGGATGCGAACTCCCTGTTGTCCTTGAGGATCTTCTCGAAACTCTCGTCGTAAGATTCCCTGACGAGCTGCCTGGCCTGCTGCGGATTGATGCCGTATTCCTTGACGAGCCTCTCCTGGATCTGCTCCGGGAACTCGGGCATGTTGGCCTTTATTCTGTCCAGCCTATCATCCGTGATGGTGATAGGCGGGACATCGGTCTCGGGGTACATCCTGGCAGCTCCGGGCAAAGGTCTGGAGTACTTCGTGGTACCGTCAGGCAAGGGATCCCTTGTCTCCTCGGGAACTCCTATCAATCCCTGGTTGGCCCTTCCGACTGCGACCTCCAGAGCTTCCATTGCCCTCTTCTCCTTTGCAGCGCAGATCACGAACGCATCGAACTCCCCGGTCATTCCAAGGAAGTTCCTGAGCTCGTCCACATAGCTCTGCTCGATTCCGTAGTTGGGAAGCTCGTCCGAATGGAATATTCCCTTGACGCCCTTGGTCCTTGCATATCCTGCCATCTCGGATCCGAGCCTGAGGGTCTTGTTGTCACCGTTCATGACCCCTGCGAATCCCGGGAGCCTGACCGCGATGACCTTTCCCTTGTCATCCAGTGCACCCTTGATCACCTTAGACTCGCATGTCCTGAAAATCTCGGTGACATCGACGGGATCGAACGGTACAGCCTTTGTGCCCCTTCCGTTCAGGATGTCCCTGACGCGTATGAGCATCTTCTGCCTGTTGACCTCGTTCCTGACATAATCGGGGATAAGCTTCAGATCCCCTACGCCCTTGAGTTCGATACGGGCCCCTCCGGGTATGGAGATGTTCAGGTCCTGGCGGATGGTTCCGAGTCCCCTCTTCACCCTCCTGGTCGCCCTGAGCAGGGTACCCAATCTGAAAGCGACCTCCATGACCTCCTCGGGAGTCCTCATATCGGGGCCGGTGGCAACTTCTATCAGAGGTATTCCGAGACGGTCGGTCCTCCAAAGGACCTCGTTCGTATTCGCCTCCACCTTACGGCTGGCGTCCTCCTCCAGACATACCGAGAGGATAGATATCTTCCTGTCACCGACATTCACGAAACCGTCCGTCGCTATGAGCGCGGTCCTCTGGAATCCGGATGTATCAGACCCGTCGACGACGATCTTCCTCATGTAGTGGATCTCGTCTATGATGTTGGCCCCGAGCATCTCGGAGAATGTCAGCGCTATATCCATCGCATCGGGGTTGCACTCGTGGGGAGGCTCCTCATCCAGCTCGACCAGACAGGAAGAGCCTTCGCAGCACTGGTATCTGTAACCGAGGTGCTTCTGGAACTGCATGAGGGCTGCCCTGTCGATCTCACCCATCTCGGATGTTGTGGGCCTCTGCCTCCTGTAGATCGCTCCCGTTCCCTCCTCGTGGAGGATGCTGTCGCATGAGCAGAACAGCTTCTTGGTATCGAGTTGCTGGTGGATCTCGATACCGCACATCATCTCGTAATCTTCAGACATCGATGGTCCTCCTGTCGGACATCTCGCCTGCGAGAGGCGTCATCATGATCTTCTTCGCTTCCTCCACGGACGACGTGTTGGCCAATGCCCACATCAGCTTGACGTACGCAGTCTCGGGAAGCATATCCCAAACGGTTATGACACCGGCCGACAGCATATCCCTTCCGGTGTTGTAGACATTCAGGTTCGTCCTTCCGTTGAGGCACTGGGAGGTCATGACGATGACCGTTCCGTTGTCGCATGCCTTCTTCAGGAGGGGAACCATGTTTGAATTGACGTGCCCCAGACCGGAACCGGCTATTACGACCCCTTTGGACCTCATTATGATGTCCTCGAACAGCGAGGGATCCATTCCCGGATAGTACTGGAGAAGGATGCATGATTTCTCCATGGCGTTCTTCACTGTGACCTCACCGGATGTCACGTCATGGCCTTCGATGTGCATGTCAATCTTCCCGTCCTTGTCTATGTGTGCGGCGGGCAGCACGTTGATGGAATGGAACGCATCGCGCCTGGAAGTATGCATCTTCCTGACCCTTGTTCCGATGTGTACAGCGAACGAATCGTCGCCGGAAGTGTCGTGCATGATGACATAGACGCCTGATTTCTTTCCCTTGACGCAGAACCTTGCACAGGCCATCAGATTACTGGATGCGTCTGAAGAGGGACGGTCCGAGGATCTCTGTGCTCCGACGAGTACGACCGGTTTCGGAACATCTCCGAGCATGAATGAGAGAGCGGCTGCGGTGTAACCCATGATATCCGTTCCGTGCGGGATTATGATACCGTCCGCACCTCCGTCGATCTGCCTCTTGACCTCTTCGGCGAGCTGTTGCCAGTGATCCACATCCATGTTCTCCGAGAATATGGAGAACAGTACCGTGGCATCCACATTGGCGATGTCCCTTATCTCGGGAACCGCATTGACCATATCAGAAGTGGATAGGGCAGGGTGAACGGCACCGGTCCTGTAATCCACATAGGATGCGATGGTTCCACCGGTTCCGATGAGAACGAGCTTCGGGAGCCCCTTCTGGAATTCGACGGGAGTGTCCTTCCTGACCCTCTCCACTGGTTTCTCAAGGACCTCGATCTTGGTCTCGGGGGTTATCCTGATGCCGACGTTGTATCCGCTCTTGACCTTGATGATGAGCACATCCGGGGCACTGAACTCATGGTGGGGCATCAGAGTGCCGACGGAGTTCCTGCCGTCCTTGGTGACGGATAACTTGGAGCCCTCGACCGCGCCGAGAGACTCCAGCTGCTTTGAAAGCGAATCTGAGTACATGCTGTTCGGTGCATCATGTCGGCGTCCGTCTTTAAACTATTGCACGTGCGTGTGGCATCCCGCGAACACTTATTGAGAGGTCTTCCTTGAACTCATTTATGAACATATCTGGCACAGTCGGATCTTGAACATAGGGCTCATTTTTTTCTAATATAAATTTTTAGCAAAACTTATATAATAATAAAAAAGTCGAATTCCTTATTATCACGCACACGTTACACACAGGCATGCACATAGTCCAGCCAGGAATGGAGATAGACGTCCTGAAGGAGAACGCCAAACTAGCTCACGAGAATTACCGCATGCTCAAGGAGCACAACATCAGATCCATCGATTTCATGGGATCAATCGGTGCTGGTAAAACGGCTCTCATCATCAAGCTAGCCGAGAAGCTCAGAGCGAAGGGCATCCGTGTATGCGCAATAGCGGGCGATGTCACCGGCGTGGACGATTACAACAGGTTCGAGCAATCCGGCCTTAAAGCGTTCAACTGCAACACGAAGAAGGAATGCCATCTGGACGCCCACCTCGTCAAGCACTCCCTTGATGAGATCAATCTGGACGACTTCGATGTCATCTTCATAGAGAACGTCGGGAACCTGGTATGTCCCGCGGACTTCCCGCTGGGAACGGACTACAGGGTCGTGGTCATCTCCACGACAGAAGGCGACGACATGGTCAGGAAGCATCACGACATCTTCCTCCACTCGGATATCGCCATCCTGAACAAGATGGACATCTGCGATGCTGTCGGAGTGGACCCCGAGGTCATCGCACAGGACTACAACAAGCTCACGGGCGGACTGAAGAACATCTACAAGTGCAGCGTCAGGATGGACGAGGGCCTGGACGAGATCCTGGCCGCATTGAATCTATGAGGGATAACATGAAGGTATTGGCAGTTGGCGGAGGCGGAAGGGAACATGCCGCAGTGGAAGCGTTGTACAGATCCGGAGCGGAGATCTACTCCGTCATGAAGAATGCCAACCCCGGCATCATAGCCAGATCAAAGAAGCACCTGCTATGCAGCGAGAAGGATCTGGAGAAGGTATGCGCCTTCGCGAAGGAGAACGGGGTGGAGATTGCATACATCGGACCCGAGGCTCCGTTGGAAGTAGGTATAGTCGACGAACTCGAGAAGATCGGGGTCAAATGCGCCGCACCTACCAAGGCCGCAGCGAGAATCGAGACCTCTAAGACCTTCATGAGGGAGCTCGTGGACAAGTACGGGATCAAAGGCAACCTGGGATTCGCTCACTTCGACAACGCCAAAGATGCAGAAGCTTACCTCAAGACCATCGACCACGAGATAGTAGTGAAACCAGTCGGACTCACAGGCGGAAAGGGAGTCAAGGTCCAGGGAGAGCACCTCCACAGCTTCCAGGACACCATGGACTACATCAACGAGATCTTCGACGCGAACATCGGCGGTGCCGGCGTCATCCTCGAAGAGAAGGCGGTCGGAGAGGAATTCACTCAGATGGCATTCGTCGACGGGAGGAAGATCGTCCCCATGCCACTCGTGCAGGACCATAAGAGGGCCTACGAGGGCGATGTAGGGCCGAACACCGGAGGAATGGGTTCCTACAGCGATAGCGACCATCTCCTGCCCTTCATAACGGCTTCTGAGAGGAAAGCGGCGATAGATATCATACAATCCGTGATCGATGCCATGGCGAAGGAAGGATGCCCCTACCGCGGACCCATCTACGGACAGTTCATGCTCACCGTGAACGGACCCAAGATCATCGAGTTCAATGCGAGGTTCGGAGACCCTGAAGCCATGAATGTGCTCACCGCATTGGAATCCAGTTTCCAGGACATCTGCCTGCAGATGGCAACAGGAACACTGACGGACGATGTGAAGTTCTTTGACAAAGCTACCGTCTGTAAGTATATCGTGCCGAAAGGATACGGAGTGAAGTCGGAATCCGGACACGAGATAACCGTCGACGAGGAAGGCGTGAAGAAGTCCGGCGCTGTCCTCTACTACGCGAACGTCGATCAGAAGGACGGAAAGCTCGTCACCGGTACATCGAGATCCATCGGTGTCGTCGGAATAGGAAAGGATATCGAAGAGGCCGAGCAGAATTGCGAGAAGGCCCTTCAATACATCAAATGCGACGCCATCTTCATGCGCCACGACATCGGTACGAGGGTCTTGGTGCAGAAGAGGGTCGACCACATGAAGGAACTCCGCTCGGCATGAGAAGAGTTGCAGTGAAGATCGCCTATATCGGCGAGGGGTTCAACGGATCCCAGATACAGCCTGTCGGAAGGACCGTGGAGTCAGAGGTGCTCGACAAGCTCGTGCTGGTGTCCAAGATAACACCGGAAGAACTTGATCTCAAGTTCTCCAGCCGTACCGACAAGGGAGTGAACGCATTAGGGAACGCAATAAGCTTCAACTCAGTCTTCACACACAACACCACCCTCCTCAGAGCACTGAACGCAGTGGGCGGGGACATATTCTTCAGATCCATCTGCGAAGTGCCTGATGATTTCAACGTGAGATACGCTACAAGTCGCATCTACAGGTACATCCTGCCTGCGGAGGGATTGGATATCGATCGTGCATTGGAATGCGCCGACGTGTTCATCGGCGAGCATGATTTCGCAAGGTTCTGCAAACCCGATAACAAACCTACGATCGCGAACGTGGAAAGGATCGACATCGATGTCAGAGGAGACATGATGATCTTCGAGTTCGAGGCACGTTTCTTCCTTTGGAACATGATCCGCAGGATGGTAGCGGCGATAGAATCCGTCGCTAAAGGCATACACGAGATCGAAGACGTACACAGAGCATTGGATGATCTCCAAGAGATTAACTTCGGCGTAGCTAGGCCAGATGCATTGACTCTGCTTGACGTGAACTACGATTGGCTGACATTCGAACGGGCGGACCCGTCGCAGTTCGAAGAAAGAAAGAAAGAGGATTCGTTCAGACGCGGTCTCCGCGGATCATTCTACAACTCACTGTTGTAAAGAAAGAGAGAGGCCATAGGCCCCTTGTTTCATCATGGCTTCGTTTCGCTAACGATATAGCTGAATGTCGGATTGACACTCTTCGAATACTCGAATTCGATGTATGCACTTGTTCCATCCGTGTAAACATTCTTGATCGTTCCTTCATTGCCCATACTGGGAACGATGGTATATACCGTACCATCGGCGAATGTTATAGTGATGGTTGTTCCTGTGACACCGATAACTGCGGTCGAAGTAGGAGTTATGCATATCTTCGAACCTTCGCTCAGAGTGTACTGTCCAAAGTTGTCGATCGTTTGTCCTGAAGGCTCAAGTGTGAAGTTGGATTTGTTAGAGTACAGATTTTTGGTCTGAACTTCGAGCTCTCCCCCGACAACGACCGGTTTCCACTGAGCATACAGCTTGACACCATGCATCACATTGGCATTGGGGCCATAGGATGTCCCGGTACCATCGGCCTTGGTGTTCCATCCCGTGCATTCATATCCTGCACGCGTGAACAGATTCAATGACGCAGCGACAGTCTCGGTTGACTTTATCGTTGTCTCCCCATCTGAGGTCTTGCCTCCGTTTCCGTCATATACGACGTAGTTGCTGTCGTCGGATCCTCCGTTGCCTATTACGGCAAAGGCCGCGACTGCTAGGATGGCTACAACGACAACAGCACCGATTGCTATTACCTTGTTATCCATTGTAATTCCTCCTCAGCGGTTAATACCGCTTAGTATAATTGGATTAATCCTGATAATATTTGATTACAATACCGTGATTCTCGGATATTGTATGGAAAACTGTACAAAAGATGATTAAAAGCCTGCGGAATAGATCCGCAGGAGGGAGGTCTCCCTCCCTTGATTGTTAAGGTTTTCAGCGCCTTGCCTTGGGCTTACCGTAGTTCTTGATAGGCCTGCGGTAGATCACGACCGCCCAGATGATGAGAGCGATCAGGATGATGAACGCAAGGGCGATGACCATGGTATAGTCGTTGTCCGACGTGTAGAACGTATGGACCTCGTCCAATCCCTTGATCATCGACGATCCTCCGATAGCCTGCACATAGAATGTGTGGGTACTGCCCTCGGGGTCCGCGATCCAGTCGTAGGAGACCGATCCGGTTCCGTCGGCGGAGAGTGTGATCGTCTTGTAACTGTCGTCGAGCCTGTTGCCGTCCACATAGAAGTAGACTCCGAACTCCTCGAGGTTCAGTGACGCATCCTCTGCTTTGAGGTTGACGGTCAGCACGATGGGATTGACTGCCTTGAAGACGTACTCGCTCTCGCTCACCTTCTCGTCATCGAGCATGTACTCGACAACAAGGCTGTACTGTCCGGTCTTGCTGGGCACACTAACGGTAACGGTCTTTCCGAAACCGCTTTCGAGGGATCCCGTTGAGGGGGAAACCGCGTTGGACTGTGTGTTGCCGGACTTGTCGACGACCTTGGCAGAGTATGTGATCTCTCCGGTCTCGCCGGTCTCGTAGGTGTACATTATGCTGAAGTCTTCAGTTGTAGAGACCTTGTAGACGTTGGTTCCGTCGTGGGTGATCTCTCCTGCTGCGTCCAGTCCCGCGGGCACGAGGCAGATTGCTGCCAGGGCCAGCAGGGCCATGATTCCGAATGCTGCTTTATTCATCTGCGTGAGAACACACCCCCTCTCTTGGAGCCCATCCAAACAATGAGGATGAGCAGGAGTACGCTGACACCAAGGATGAACCAGACTCCCATGGGGACTCCGGCCCTCTGATCCACGGCCGAGTCACCGGACACGGTCATGGAGTCGACCTGGATGTCGATGGACGACGGGTTGAGGGTAGCGGATCCTGCGACGTCGGTGGTGACCGTTATCGAGGGTGCCTGATCCATGTCTCCGTCGAGCTTCATGATCTTCACATACACTATGGTATAGGACTGTGCGGGCACTACGAACGATTCTCCGAGAGCCTTGATGAACTCTCCGTCCTCGCTCATGAGCAGTGCGCTGTATCCTGTAGGTACGGTAGCGTCGATCTCGACATGACCTGCCTGACCTGCGTTGGAGAAGGTCAGAGCGTAGAGGTACTCCGCTCCGGACAACTTGTCCTTGTTGTCGCTGTTGGTCGCGGTCTTCATTGTGATCTTGGATTCTCCCATATCTATTCCGTCGACGATCCTAAGCGTCTTGCTGGTGGTTCCATTGAAGTCCGATACTATGACGGACATTCCAGTGGATCCGATTCCGGTTCCGTTGGGTTCGTAGACACCTTCGACCTCGACGGTCTCAGAGGAGTTGGGCAGGATCTCGACCTGTATCACATGCTCGAGCACCCATGCGGTTCCTGCTGTGATGGCGTATCCCTTGACGGTGTCGGTATTGTTGAAGATAGTCACTGTGACCGTTCCGGACCCATCATGGAAGTAGGCGGAATCGATGCGTGCATCCATATCGTCCGTCTCGTAGTCCACCGCGGAATCGTCGGAAACCATGGGGATGTTGACGATCGTGCTGCTGGTATCACCAATGAATGCGGTTCCTGAGAATCCGAACTTCTGTGAGTTGATGGTCTTGGTGACCTTTGCCTCGAATGTCACATCAGTTGTGTTGACAGGGATCTGGACCGAGAAGGATCCGCTCTTGACTTCCTCTACGATCTTGACGTCACCGTATGTGATGGTGACCTCTCCGTCAGCGATGGCGCCGACGAATCCCTTGATCTCGACGGTCCTTCCATCGGTGGACATGTCGATCGTGGATACAGGCGTATCTCCGGACTCTACGTAGAGGTATCCGTTCTTCATGTATCCGGTACTCGGGTTGTGAGTGCTCAGGAAGTACTCGCAGTCGTACTCGAAGTAGTAGATGTTGTCATCATTGTAGTTGTTGTGAGATTTCTCACCGGTGATCTCGAGCTCGTCAAGTGCGAACTTGGTTATCTCCACACCGTAGACATCGATCACGTTGAGTCCCGAGAACACACTCTGTCCGGGGTAGACGTAGATAGTACCATCGAAGTAATGGCCGGTGTTGGCATTGATCTTCGCTCCGTACTGTCCAGGCGCGAGTTCCATGGGTCCGGTGTACTTGATCTCATCCGACTCTCCGTAGGGGGTGAGGGTCATCTCGTAATCGGCGTAGACCGTGTTCTTCACGAGGTTGTCCTTCTCCATCGTGATGGTGGCGGTAACGGTTCCCGTTCCGTCCTCGATGGTATACTTCAGGTCATCGGATTTGAACGATCCGTTGTCGATGCTTCCGCCGTTCGCGGTGAGCACTGCTCCGGTCGCGTTCTGGGGGATGACGAAGGTCGCCTTTCCGCTGCTGTCAGTGACCGCAGGGATGGTCCAGTTGGCTGATCCGACTGTGAACTTGAGCTCGAGAGGCGAGTAGGGCAGTCCGACCTTGGACTTGCTGGTTCCGCTCTTGTACTCGTATGTTGCGTTGACCTTCCTTCCGGATTCCATCGTCAGGTCTCCCATGTCGGTGTCCTTGCTGACATTCAAACTGGAGAGGTACACATTGTCGCTGTCCGTGTATGCCCAGACGGTGAATCCGAGGTTGGGGAGCATGATCGAGAACTTTCCGTCCGAGTCTGCCTTTGCAGAGAAGACCATGCTTCCGTTGATGAAGTTGACGACTCCTGCGGATCCGATGCTTCCGGATACCTTGTATGCGGCGGACGAATTGATCGTCACGAAGTTGTCATCTGTGTACTGACCCCAGAAGACCTCTGTTGCTGTCACACCGTAGAAGGTGTAGGCGAATGTGGTCGCTCCCTGGGTGCTGGGCACGTATGCGTTGCTGCCTTCATATACGAGCGCACTGAAGTTTCCGCCGTATACGGTCATGACCGAGGGCTGGTTGACGAGTTCGATCTCGATCTCTTCGTATGCCGTGATGCTAACAGACCTGTTGCTGGTCACGTTGAGGGATGTTGAATTGTTGGTAACGTATCCGTCCGCCATCCTGACTGTGTACTTTCCGGAAGGCACTGTGATGACTGCGGTTCCATCCTCGACAATTGCCGAGTATGCCAGGTATGAGCTGTCGTTGATGGCTACGACGGTAGCGCCGCTGACGTTCTGTCCGTAGAAGTCGGTGACAGTGGCGGTGATCGTGTATGTCTTGGGCGATACCATGAGACCGGTGTTGATGCCCTCGTAGAACGTGACCGTACCGCTCGCTACTGCCGTTGCGGTAGCATCGATGAGCTGGTAGGTGTATGTTCCGGGGATGATGTGTGCCGGTTTGTTGTCGATATCGGTCGCTGTCTCGGACGAGAGGTATCCGTCCGTGGCCTCGATGAAGTACTTCACGTCACCGGATGTGAGCGTGTACTTGTAATCGGCGTAATCAGGAACGTCTCCGACCATGATCTGCTCCGCGAACTGAGCGGAAGAGATTACGATCGGGTTGTCGATATCGATGATGGGCATGCCGTGATCGTTCAGCTTCACGCTTCCGTTCTTCAGGACGAACATGTAATCGCCCTGGGGTACCTGGATGGAGAAGACTCCGTCCTTGTCGGTCTTGGCCTCTGAGTACACGGTGGTCGAATCGTACGTCGTGTTGAAGTTCGTGACCTGGACTGTGATTCCCTGGACAGGCTCTCCGAACTCGTTGACGACCTTGGATGTCACGGTTGAGGACTCGAGTCCGACATAGCGGTATGTGATTATGGAGGACAGATAGTTGATTATTCCTCCGTCCCTGCTCTGGGCTGCTACTGCATCGGAGTATTTCATGTACTCCCATCCGTCATCGCTGGTGGTCGCAGTTGCGTCTGCGTTGTATCTGACGTACCAGCTGGAGATCTCGTATCCTGCGAGTCCGTATCCGGGCATGGTCTTGACGTCGCCATTGCTGGTCGTCAGATCGTACAGGTAGGAGAAGGATGAGGAGTAACCCATGTCAGCGGGCGAGGGTCCGATGAGTGCCTTCCACATGAATGTGTCGTACAGGGCATCGCTTCCCATCGCGGGATAGTAATTCGAATAGTACGTGATATAGGAGAAGAACTGAGAGGCTGCTCCGTTGGTGTCGGTGGAGTATCCGCCGAAGTACGCCATGGTGGCAAGTGAGTCTCCGTCGCCGTAGACGAGGGGGACCATTGAGCCGTCGACGATGTAGTATCCGATCTTCTCGTCCGCGATGGAACAGATGGATTCGTATGCCTTCATGATCTCGACCGTGCTCATGTTGTCGGTCATTGCCTTGATTGAAACGAAGTAGACTGCGTTCTCGCATGTTACATCAGAATCGATCTCTCCATAGACGGAGGTGTCCACGAGGACATCGTTCACCGCGGTCTTGGGATCTGCGATGTATCCAGCGATCTTGTTGTAGACATCGGTGTGTCCGGGGAAGGCCGTGCTGAAGGACATGTCAGGGTTCGCCATCATGACGCGGATCGCCTGAGCAGCGGTAGCACCTGTACTGCCTTCTGCGAGATAGATCTGCGCGGCTGCCGAAGCACCGGTTCCGCGACTGTCGTTAACCGCCTTGAATCCGAGTGCGGCGAGGTCCGTGGAGGAGTTGATCCATGTGAGGACTCCGAGATCGCTGTCCGCGGTCTTTGTGAGATCTTTGTAGACCATTTCCATCGGGTAAGCGTCACCCGTCTGGACTGTGTAAGTTGTGTTTCCGTATGCGAAGTATCCGTAAGTCTCGTTGCTGGAGATTCCTGCGTCGACCGCATAGATGCATCCGGGGAGGATGATCATGAATGCCGCTACAAGGACGGACACGAAGGGCAGAGGCTTGATCATCTTCTTAAAGAGACCAGGGAATCCTGCCGCCCTCATGCTGGACCAGTAGGACCTGAGGTCCGCCTTGGCCAGCACGAATATGATGGCGATCGCAGATGAAACTGCGAAGATGGGTCCTGCGACTGCGGCTGCCCCGTAGGACGTCCAGGCGAAGAACCAGGGTATGAGCATGAACATTGTCAGGAAGAGCTGCGTGTTGGAGCGGTCCTTCCTTGCGTAGACGTAGAACTCGTAAAGACCCAGTACGAAGGGCATCCACATGAGGACCCATCCGTAGTAGGACGACATGGCAGAGATGGACACTGTAAGATTTGCCAGACTCTCCATGATGGGGTTGACGAATGCCGAGTTCCCGAAGAGCAGTGCCTTGCCGAGGTCGCCATCGATGATGAAGAGGACGACTGCGACAATGGCGTATGCTACGATGAGTGCGGGTACGGTGAAAATCCAAGGCTTGTTCTGAACGGCCTTGAAGATGAAACCGAAGATGACCGCTGTGAGCGCGATGAGAACAGGTCCGGAGAAAACCGCATCCCAAAGTCCAGCAGGGATATAGTAGACCGCTGCAAGTGCCACTCCGATGACCATTACGATGGAGTAGGAGTAAAGTGCTGCGGAGAAATCCTTGGAGTTGAAACGGTCGATGAGGAGCTGTATGACCATGACGATGATCAGAAGGACCAGGATCGAGCGGAATCCATTCCACGAAAGTGCAATGAGACCAAGGATGATACCTGCGATGACTGCCTCTTTCAGCGCCGGCATATCGTCGCTGAGCTTCCTGGACAACTTTATCATTGCCAGGATGAAGAAGGCGAAAAGGAATGCTGTGAAAGCGAACTCTGTTCCGTTGGAAAACACCGATGAGCTGATTGGCAGGGCCATAAGAGCGTAGATCAGTGCGGCAAGAACTCCGGTTTTAACATCCTTGAGTTCCTTTCCGATGAGATAGACGGGGAAAACCGTGAGCGCTCCGAAGATGGGCGCCAAAACGGCCAAGGCGAACGACGCGCCTCCGAATGAACCGATACCTGCTGCGATGAAATCGTACAGGGGCGGGTTGATATTGAGTCCCCCGACAGGGTAATTGATCGCCACATCGTTTCCGATGATGAAGCTTCCACTAAGTATGCTTTCGACTACGTGCAGATGATATTGTGCGTCTGATCCGCCTGACAGGGCATAATCCCCGTTCGCGGAAACGCCGTAAGCGAACACTGTCCTGAGCAATAATGCCAGAATAGCTACGAGGCATACGGCCAGAGCACCGTGGTTCTGCAACCACCCAACGCCGCCTGAGCGGCCTACCCCTTCATCAGGGGCGGTTGACTCTTTTCCGAATTTGCGCATTCTATAAGTCTCCGTCTTATGAATGGCGTTGATACTCGGTTTCGTATTAAAACATTTACCGCGTATTATTATAATAAATATAAGCGGAGATACAAGGTCCGACTCAAAGGACGGCCCTTATGTCCTCTGAGAACACAAGAGCGGATGCCCTCGGATCCTCGGAACCGTAGATGGCACGACCCACTATGGCATACGTGGCTCCCGCCCTTATGGCATCCGATGCCTTCCCTCCCTGGGCACCGACTCCCGGAGACAGGATCTTGAGGTCTCCGATGATGCTGCGGATGTCGGCTATCCTCTCCGGACGGGTAGCAGGTGCGATGAATCCCTTCACTCCGCATTCGACACCGAGCCTTGCCATCTCCTCGGCATGCTTGGCGGTGAACATCTTCCCTCCGGGATGACTCATCTCAGTTACAGCATAAATCTCGGCATCCCCTGCAGCCTCTACCGCTGCCTTCAGAGAATCGTCGCCGGTGAAGGCATGGACGATGACCGCTGATGCCCCCCTTGAGACGGCATTCTCTACGATCAGCCTGACGGTATTGGGTATATCCGCGACCTTGAAGTCACAAATGACCTCCGAGAACTCGGACAGCTTGGTGATCATCTGAGGGCCCTCGGACAGTACCAAAGGCCAGTTGATCTTGATAGCGTCGACGACATCGCTGACCGATTCAGCGACCTTGAGTGCCTTGTTGCCGTCCGTCTCATCCAGTGCAAGGACGAGTCTGCTGTCCATCTTCATGACCTCCCCATTCACGCCAGCGATTATAAACCATCGTGCCGTAATCCCTGTCATGCTCAGGAAGATGGAGTGCGGTTCTGCCTGCAACGGGCATGTTGCAAAAGGATGCGAACACTGCATAGAAGGTTCGAAGATGGTCCTGCTGGTCACCGGCCAGTGCAAATGGAACTGCTACTACTGCCCCGTCTCCCTGGAGAAGAAGGGTCTCGACGTGATCTATGCCAACGAGGCCAAGGTGAGTTCCGACGAAGAGATACTGGCCGAGGCCGAATCCATGGATGCGACAGGGACTGGCATCACAGGCGGGGATCCTCTGCTGTCCATTGACAGGACCCTCCATCTCATCAAACTCCTCAAGGAGAGATTCGGAAAGGAGCACCACATTCATCTTTACACGGCGACTTTCGATCCCGAGAAGGTCGGACTCCTGGAGGAAGCGGGGCTGGACGAGATACGCTTCCACCCCATGATCCCCATGTGGACGCGCATGGACGATACGGCGCTGAAGGATATCGTTTCAATGACATCCATGGATGTCGGGATAGAGGTTCCTGCCATACCCGGCAAGGAGAAGGAACTCTCCGAGCTCGTCAGATACGCTGACTCCGTAGGAGTCAAATTCATCAATCTCAACGAATTGGAATTCTCGGAAAGCAACTGGGACATGATGTCGCAGAACAGCTTCGAGGTCAAAGATGACATCTCCTCGGCAGTGAAGGGTTCCTACGAGACCGCGATGGCGGTGATGAAGGGCAACAAGAAGGTCAACATCCATTTCTGCTCATCCGCGTTCAAGGACGGGGTTCAGCTCAGGAAGAGGCTCATACGCCGTGCCGAGCACATATGTACGGACTATCAGGCGGTCACCGACGACGGCACCCTGGTCAGAGGATTCGTATACTCGGATGACCTGGACGCCATTGTCTCGAGGCTGAGAGAATTAGATGTCCCAGACGAATTATTTTTTGTTCTTGATAACAAGGTCGAGGTGGCACCTTGGGTGCTCGAGGACATAGCCGACGACCTGGGTTTCAAGTGCTATATATCGGAGCAATACCCCACCGCTGACGGTCTTGAAGTCGAGAGGACACCTCTGAACCGATGCTGAAGAATTGATGGTTAAGGGGTTTTTTGGAAGAGGTTTATTGATTCCCAACCGCACGATTGACAGATCGTAAGGGGGACCTTCAGTCCACGCTGATGCTCTGGATCTCGTGGTGTCTGTTCACGATATCCCTGGCGATGCGCAGATTCTTTCCGGCCTTGCCGATTGCGCGGCCCTTGAGTTTGGGATCCACTGTGATTGTTGCGTGAGTGATGTTTCCGCGCTGCTCGATAACGACCTTCTGAGGACCGTATATGTGGAACACATTCTTGACGAACTGTTCCGGATCGTCGGAATACTCCACGACCTGGATGTTCTTCCCGGTCTTATCCTTGAGCTTGATCACGTGCTCTCCTTTCTTTCCGACAGCGATGTTTCCCTGTCCCTTCTCGACGACGAACACGAGCTTGTCCTCAGTGTCCATACAATCGATGGCGTTTGCCTTGGTGATCTGCTCGAAGAGAGCGATGTACCTGAGCGTATCCTCGGTAAGTACGATATCTGCGGACATGTTCCTCACAGCGTTAAGATGTTGGAGCTACCTTTGTCGATTATCGCAAGGGCAGAAACGGAGAAGGGCTTTCCGCACAGAGCACCGAGCTCCATGTTGTTACCCTCGTACACGTGAACCTTGACGTTCGCGTCCTTCAGGTCCTTGCTGGGACAGTTCCTGGCCAGGATGATCATCTGGGCCTTTCCGTCCTTAACTGCTTTCATTGTCTGATCCAATCCGAACTGCACCTTTCCTGTGGTGATAGCGGATTTCAAAGCTCTGCTTATGTCTACTTCGCTCATTCTTTATCCCCCTTTTTCTTGGGTGTGTAAATAAGGTTTACAGCACCGGTTCCCAATGTAACCGGCTGACCAACTATGATGTTCTCGGTCACTCCCTCAAGGTGGTCGACCTCTCCTACCATAGCTGCGTGCAGAAGGTGCGCGGCGGTGATCTCGAAAGCCGCCCTAGCCAATACCGAGGACTTCTTTCCGGACACTCCGTGCCTTCCGATCGCCTTCACATAACCGTCGTTGGTCATGAGATCGGCTACAAGCATGATGTGACGTATGTCGACATCAAGACCTGCTTCTCCGAGAGTTCCCATCGCTTCGTGGATGATGGAGTTCCTGGCCGCCTCGATTCCGAGGACGTCCGCGACCTCCAGGATGCTGTTCGTCATGACGTTCTGCGCATCCACTCCCTCAACGTTGAGGACCTCTTTCAGATTGCTTCCTTCCGTGACGATCTTCCAGTAGCCTTCCGTCTTCGAAAGGACTGCCCTGGTGATACCGTCGATACCTTTTATCTTGGCGGTCTTGACGGCGTCGTACATGGACTGGAGCTTCTTGTACGAAGGCTCATCCGACTGGATCACGATGTCATATCCCGACAGCTTGACCATTCCGCGGACGGCCTTGACCTTGTTCAGTTTGTCGACGAGTTCGTCGACCTCGAGATGCCTCTCCTCCATCTTGCGCATATTGGGCCTGACTATGAGAGTCATGTTGGTGATATCCGTGTCGATGGTGGCGACATCCAAGATGGATGTCATCTCGATGTTCGATGCGACAAGACGTGCTACGTTCTCGTCCTGAGCTGCGATTCCGGACAGAGGGATATCCATCGAAGGAGTACTGGGGATGCGCCTTGCATCCACGATCTCGATCAGACGGGGAAGTCCCTGGGTAACGTTGATGTTCGCGACTCCGGCGTAGTGGAAGGTACGCATGTTCATCTGGGTACCCGGCTCTCCGATGGAGTGGGCGGCCATCACTCCGGCGGACTCGTTCTGGTCCATCCTGTGGCGCAGATACATGTCGTTCGCTCTCACGATGAGTTCCCTGCACTTGTCATCGGGAACGTCGTGTCCCTCGATACGGGCGGCGATATCGACGATGATCTTCATGGGGAGTTCGATGTTCTCCTTCTTCATGATATCCTTGAGCCTGAGCTCGGTCTCATTGTAGGTGTAGAACTCCGTGACCTCCTCCATGGGTGCTGACGGCACTTCTTCCTCGACCTTCTTCTTGGAGGTCTTGGTCGATGTGGATGCGGCCCTCTTGCCGACCTTGGAAAGAACGGACTTTGCCTCATCCTCGGTCATTCCGAGCTCGACGAGCTCGGACTCGCCTGCGGCACTGATGTCGCTGAGGGTGCTGTACTTCGTCAGCAGGAGAGTGGCGGTTTCCTCGCTGATGCTCCTCTTAAGGAGTGCGTTCATGGTGTCTTTCTTTGCCATTATCACTCACCTCCTCCATCGTAATCGATGTCCAGGTCGTCCATGTCCTCTCCGTCTCCCTCTTCCTCGATGTATTCCATCTCGTCCTTCTCGAGGGATCCGTAGTCTCCTCCGACGTCCTTCTCATTGTCCTGGATGAAGTCCTCTGCGGAGTCGCCGAAGACCTCGAAGAACAGGTCGTCGAGATCGATGGCCTTACCCCTGACTGTCTTTGCGGGATCGACTCCGTCCTCTCCGTACTTGAACTGGACGACGGTTCCGACAGTGTTCCTCACGGTTCCGTCGGATGTCAGCTTGAGGTCCTCCAGAGCGGAGACGAGCCTTCTCTGCATGTATCCTGACCTGGACGTACGGACAGCGGTATCGACCAGTCCCTCTCTTCCTCCCATTGCGTGGAAGAAGAACTCTGTGGGGGTCAATCCGGACTTGTATGAGTTGGAGCAGAAGCCTCTGGCGTATGCTCCCAGGTCTCCCTTCTCGAAGTGGGAGAGCGTCCTGTCCCAGTATCCTCTGGACAGCCTCTCTCCACGGACGGCCTGCTGACCGACGCAACCTGCCATCTGGGACAGGTTGAGCATTGATCCACGGGCTCCGGCCTTGGCCATGATGACGGCGGGGTTGTCCATTCCCAGGTACTTTCCTGCGATGTCTCCGGCCTCGTCACGGGCCTCTCCGAGCTCCTTCATGACGCTGACCTCGAGGGTCTCCCTCAGGGAACGTCCGGGCATCTGCTGGAGCGTTCCGGAGCGGTACGAGTCCACCAGTGCGGTCACCTTATCGATGTGCTCGTTGGTGTTGTTGCCGATCTGGAGGAGGGCCTCCTGGGGGATATCCTCGTCGCTGATACCTGTGCTGAATCCGTGGTTCATCAGTGCACCGAGGGCGAGCCTGGTTACCTGGTTGATGAACTGTGCGGCCCTTTCGGAGCCGTAGTCACGTGCGATACGGTCTAGGATCTTTCCCTTGCTGTTTCCGATCGCCTTGACGTCGATTGTTCCGCACTTAAGCTCTCCGTCGCGGATGATGACGTATCCGTCGTTGGGGCAGTTGCCCTTCTTGCACTCGGCACGGTTCGTGCACTGGCAGATGTTGGCCCTGAAGCTCGTGTTGAATCCTTTGGGAAGGATGGTCGAGAACAGCTGCCTTCCGGTCCAGTACTTCTCTCCCGTCGTCTCGTCGATGAAAGGTTCGGGCATGGGCACGTCGTCCAGCTTGAACATGATGTTCGCCGCTTCCTCTGCGTTGAAGCGGGGGTTGTTGTGCGTAAGGAAGTATGCACCCGTGATGTGGTCGTGGATAGCTCCTATGATGGGTCCTCCGTACCTGGGCGACAGGATGTTCTCCTGGACCTGCATGATGATGCGTGCCTCGGCACGGGCCTCATCGGACTGCAGGACGTGCAGGTTCATCTCGTCACCGTCGAAGTCGGCGTTGTAAGGGGGGCAGACGCACAGGTTGAACCTGAAAGTCTTTCCTTCCATGACCTTGACGCGGTGCGCCATCATGGACATCCTGTGCAGCGAAGGCTGCCTGTTGAACAGGACGACATCACCGTCGATGAGCTGTCTCTCGACCGTGTAACCGATGTCTAGACCCTCTGCGACCTCTTCTGCGTTCCTCTCGGTGATCCTGATCTTCCTTCCGTCCGCACGGATGACATAGTTGGCTCCGGGGACATAGGGGAAGTCGAGCTTGTCGGCCATCGGACCGCGCCTCACGATCTCCCTGACCTTCTCGATGTTGTACTGATTCACACGAAGGGGTACTGTAAGCTCCCTGGCGGCGAACGTGGGTACTCCAACATCGTTGATGGATAGCAACGGGTCGGGCGAGATGACGGTACGGGCGGAGAAGTTGACACGCTTTCCGGACAGGTTGGATCTGAAACGACCCTCCTTACCCTTCAGCCTCTGCTCGAGCGTCTTGAGGGGACGTCCGGACCTGTGCCTTGCGGGAGGGATTCCGGATGTCTGGTTATCGAAATATGTGGTGACGTGGTACTGAAGCAGCTCCCACAGATCCTCGACGATCAGCTGGGGCGCTCCCGCATCACGGTTCTCTCTGAGCCTCTGGTTGATCCTGAGGACATCGACCAGCTTGTGGGTCAGGTCATCCTCAGACTTGTCTCCTGCCTCGAGCGTGATCGAGGGCCTTACGGATACAGGGGGCACGGCCAGGACGGTAAGGACCATCCACTCGGGCCTGCAGGTCTCGGGATCGATTCCAAGTGCCCTGAGGTCCTCGTCGGGGATCCTCTCGAGCCTCTCGCGGACCTCCTTGGGTGTGAGCTTGTGGTTGTCCTCGACCTCCCTGAATGTTGTGGGCTTGTCGAGCTTGATCTTGATCTGGGTCTCGTTACAGTAAGGACATACTGCCTTTCCGGAAGCGTCCTTTGCGGTGTCCTTCGTGAAGAGCTTCTTCTCGATGGTTCCGCCTCCGAGCTCCTCCATCTTCTCCATGCTGTCCATACGGTCCTTGATCTGCTCGGGGGAGAGCATGAGCCTTCCGCACTTGCAGCATGTGGACTCCAGGAGCATCTTGATGTCCTTGATGAATCCGACGTGGATGACGGGCAGAGCGAGCTCGATGTGTCCGAAGTGTCCGGGACACTCGTCGACCTTGCATCCGCATGTCTTACAGCGGATTCCGGGCTCGATGACTCCCATATGGGGGTCCATGAGTCCTCCGCTGTAGGGATATCCCTCATCGTCGTAGGTATCGGGTGTGATGACCTTGATCGCGGACATCTTCCTGATCTCCTCGGGGGAGAGGCAGGAGAACTTGATCGAGCCGATTCTCTTAGTGATTCCGTATGTCATTTCAAATCCTCCAGCTGAAGCCTCATGGCCACACCAAGGGACAGGAGCTCATCCATCAGCAGCTTGAAAGCATAGGATGTCTGAACCTGGTAGATGTTTGTGTTGTTCTTACATACAGGACAGTACAGCGATCCGTGCCTGTCCATGATCGCGATGTGTCCGCAGGACGGGTTGCCGCAGATCCACTGCTGTGTTCCGTCCGACTCGTCCAGGAGACGATCCTTGATGACCATGGATACTCCGTGACCGATCAGACAGTCACGCTCCATCTCTCCGAACCTGAGACCTCCCTGCCTGGAACGTCCCTCGGTAGGCTGCCTGGTGAGGATCTGGACAGGTCCTCTGGACCTGACGTGCATCTTTCCGCTGACCATGTGGTGCAGCTTCTCGTAGAAGATGACTCCAGTGTAGACCTCTGCCTGGATCATCTTTCCGGTCCTTCCGTCATACATGATCTCCTTTCCGGTGTTCTTGAATCCGTTCCTGACGAGACCGTCACGGATGGACTCCTCGTTCTCTCCTGAGAACGCTGTACCGTCGATGGTGCGTCCCTCCATCGATCCGACCTTACCTGCGATCATCTCGAGGACGTGTCCGATGGTCATACGGGACGGGATACCGTGGGGGTTGACGACTAGGTCGGGTGTGACTCCGTCGGCGGTGAAAGGCATGTCGCACTGGTCGACGAGCCTTCCGACGACTCCCTTCTGTCCGAACCTGGAACAGAACTTGTCTCCGAGCTCGGGGATCCTTTGGTCCCTGACCTTCACGCGTACGAGCCTGCGTCCGTCAAGGTCCTCGGTGATCATGACTGAATCCACATATCCGCTCTCTCCGTGCCTGACGGTGACGGATGTCTCCCTTCTCTTCTGAGGTGTGAGGAAGTCCGTATCCTCCTCTGTGAACCTGGGAGGCGATGTCTTTCCGACGAGGACGTCGGAACTTCCGACGGCCGATCCGGGGAGGATTAGACCATCGTCTCCGAGCATGGAGTACTTGTCCTCCTCACGTGCACCGGTGACATCGGGCTGGGGGATCTCGAACGCATCCTCGGCTCCTCCGGGGTAGCGGTGCTCCTCTGCGGAGTAGGACCTGAGGAAGGTGGACCTTCCGAGACCTCTCTGCACGGAGCTCTTGTTCATGACGAGCGCATCCTCGATGTTGTATCCGTGGTAGGAGAGGACGGCGATACAGAAATTCTGTCCTGCAGGCCTGTGCTCGTAGTGCATGTAATTCATGGTCTGGGTCTGCACCATGGGGACCTGCGGGTAGTGCATCAGATGTCCCCTTGTGTCGGGCCTTATCCTGTAGTTGGAGCAGGCGATTCCCAGAGCCTGCTTACCCATTGCCGCACCCATTGTGATACGGGGTGCCGAGTTATGCTCCGGGTAGGGAACGATACCGCATCCGACTCCGATGATGATCATCGGGTCGACCTCCATGTGGGTGTACTTGGGGTCGAGCTTGGAGGGTACGGTGAACTCATCGCCGCACCACTTGCACTTGAGCACTGCGTCCTCATCCTTGCCGGGATTCATCCAGTCGGCGTCGGTGGGCGAGAGTGCGTGGTTGCAGCAGGGGCACCTTGCGGGTACGTCATAGGGAGAGACGAGAACGAGTGCGTCCTCCTCTTCCTCTGCATCGATCCACTCGATGATTCCCTCGCGGAACATGTCGTTCCACTTTATCTTCTCCTCGCGGATTCCCTCGATGTGCTTCCTTGTAAGTGCCAGTCTACCGTTCTTAACGATGAGGAGAGGCCTTCTGAGACGTCCCTCGTCGCAGTTGATGATGACTTCGTCGGTCTCCTGGTCGAAGCGGACGTTGATCTCACCGGAGATCAGTCCGCATCTCCTGCGCTCCCTGATCTCGTTGACGAGCTTCTTGGCGTCCTCGTGTACTCCGACAAGATCCCCGTTGACGTAAACACGGGTCTCGTCCGAGGTCTTGACCGTCTTTATTCCCAGCTCCCTGAGCATCCACCTGATATCCATCTCGGGGATTCCCTCCGAGATCTCGATGATCAGAGCCGCGTTCTTCACCAGACCGCAGTTCTGTCCTTCGGGTGTCTCCGAAGGGCACAGTCTTCCCCACTGAGTGGGGTGAAGGTCACGGGCCTCGAAGTGGGGCTGGCTCCTGGTAAGAGAGGATGTGACCCTCCTGAGGTGCGACATCGCGGACAGATTGGATGTCCTGTCGAGAAGCTGTGATACACCAGCGCGTCCTCCGACCCAGTTACCAGTGGCGAGGGCGTGGATGAGCTTATGCGTGAGCAGCTCGGTCCTGATGGAAGAACGGATCGTGTTGATGTCGAACTTCTCGTTCTTCTTCCTTCCCCAGCTCCTCTCGAGCTGGTACTTCAGGTCCTTCATGAGGCTGCTGAAGCTTGTCCTGAAGAGATCCTCCATGAGGTCTCCGGAGAGCTTGAGCCTCTTGTTAGCGTAATGGTCCTTATCGTCCTCCTTCCTCTTCTCGAGGGAAAGCTCAAGGACCGAACGTGCGACACGGCCGAGGAAGATGGCTTTCTTCTTCCTGTCTGCGACAGTGTCTCCGAGGTGGGGCAGAAGCGAGCGGTCCAGGATGGACTCGACCTTCTTCGTCCTGTATTCCTTCGCCTGACCGGCAGCAAAGTTCCTCTCAAGGAACAGGATCGCATCCTCGGTTGTGTGAAATCCGTTGGGCGCGTAGGTCTTCTTGTCGTACGCCGTTTCGATATTGGCGTATACGGTGTTGGCCATGAGCTCATCGGATACGATGGTCTCGTAGATCTCCTGATCGGACTCCATTCCCAGTGCCTTCATCAGTGCGACGAGGGGGATGGATCCTGAAACTGCGGGGACGGATACGGAGAGCATTCCGTCCTTCTTCTTCTCAACGAGGGTCAATGCGCGGTAACCGTCCTTCTGTGAGAAGACCTTGGCAACTTCGACTGCCGCGCCGTATTTCTCATTGTACTCTACCATGACACTGTTGGGTGCGAGGTCCTCAAGGGTGATCAGTACCCTCTCGGTACCTCCGACTATGAAGTATCCTCCGGGCTCCCTGGGGTCCTCCTTCTCCTTGATGAGTTCCTCCTCATACTCGGCGGGGCTCAGGGCATGCTCGAGGTGGTGCTCGAGGTTCTCCTTGTTGAGACTGCATCCCTTGGACTTCACCATAATGGGCAGATCTCCGACCCACAGCCATCCGGATGCATCGGGCGAGTCGATCTCCTCACCGTTCTCGTATATCTCGAAGAAGACCTCTACACGTGAAGCGTAATTGAACTTTCTGAGCCTGGCCTCCATGGGGGTGGTCCAGTGCTCGCATCCGTTGGCCTCCTTGACGTAGGGTTCGCCGACACGGATGGTGGGTCTTGCGTTGACATCGATATGCCCGTCCTCGTCCCTCTTCCTTCCGATGCGGATCTCCAGATTCCTTCCACCTGTGCGCTCTGGATCGAGCTTGATGACTCCGCGGACTGCGTCGTCGGTGGGGACCCTTATGTCATCGACAATCCTCTGCATCCTGCTGTTCGGGTTCTCGTCGGATGCTAGGAAATCGTTGAAGGATGAGAGGTGGTGGTTCACGATGTTGTGTTCCGAGAAGTAGAGCTGTACTAAGTCCCTCATCTTCATCCCCTCGTTACGAGCCTGTACGCCACGAACTCCTGGGCGGTCCTGCTCTTCCTTACGATCTTGATGACACGACCCTCCTCGATGGGTCCGTGGATACTCTCCAGGACTTTGACTCCGGGGTCGCTTTTTCTTATCTTGGGAAGCTGCTCGAGCTTGATCCCCTTTCTATCAAGGACTGCTTGTGCCTCTTCCTGCGACAAGAGGTGATGCTCAGGCACTAGACAGTGCGTGAGGACATTGAACGAGATGTTTTCTGTTGCCAAGTTTTCACCTACTTTTTTTCCAGACCGGTCATCTGGGGAAGACGTTTGATACTGAGAAAAAGTGCGTGCCTTTCCTCATACTTGATCTGCCGTCGATCTCTCATGAAGTCCATTGGCGGGCCTGAAGGGATTCGAACCCTTGACAGCCTGATTAAAAGTCAGGTACTCTACCTAGCTGAGCTACAGGCCCTAATGGATAGCGTTCAAGCTTGTAATTCGGGTGCAACAGGTGCTATTATTAAAAGATTCGCTCCCCTATAACACGCGACTTTACTATTATAAGGGAGCTATAGTGTAAGATGGTGATAAAACCACCGTTTTTCAGTCCATCTCAGTCTCCTCGAATTGACTGTCGTACAGATCCTGATAGAATCCGCCCTTCGCGAGAAGCTCCTCGTGGGTACCCTGCTCGATGATGCTTCCGTTCCTCATCACGAGGATCAGGTCAGAGTTCTTGATTGTCGAGAGCCTGTGCGCAATGACGAAGGACGTCCTGTTGTGCGCCAGACGGTCCATCGCGTCCTGGATTATGATCTCCGTCCTGGTGTCGACTGAACTCGTCGCCTCATCCAGTATTAACATAGGGGATGTGTCGAGCATCGCACGGGCGATCGTCAGTTGCTGCCTCTGACCGGCGGATAGGGTATCGTTGTCCGTCAGGACCGTATCATATCCATCTGGAAGGGTCATGATGAAGTGGTGAATGCCCACCGCCTTGCACACCTCCTCGAGCTTCTCGTCGGATATGCCTTCCCTGCTGAACACCAGGTTCTCCCTGATGGTACCCTCGAACAGCCATGCGTCCTGGAGGACCATGCAGAACTGCTCGTGGATGTTCTCCCTCGTCAGATCCTTGATGGAGACGCCGTCGATGAGGATGTCACCGCTATCGACCTCGTAGAACCTCATGAGTAGGTTGACCATCGTGGTCTTTCCGGCACCCGTGGGACCGACTATCGCTACCTTCTGTCCGGGTTTGACATCTGCAGAGAATCCGTGGATGACCTCCTTGCCCTCGATGTAAGAGAAGTGCACGTCCCTGAACTCCACATGACCCTTAGCTTCGATGGTCTGGGTCTTATGGGATTCGTCCTCGTATTCGTCCTCGTCGAGGAACCCGAAGATCCTCTCCGCGGCCGCTGCGACCGACTGCATGACGGTGAGTCCCTGCGACATCTGCTGCAGAGGGTTGGTGAACAGCCTGATGTAGATCATGAATGCGACTATGGTACCGATGGTGATCGACCCGTCGAGGACCATCATAGCTCCGACTATGCAGACCATGACATATCCGAGGTTACCGATGAAGTTCATCAGGGGCATCATCGTACCGGCCATGAACATGGCCATGAATCCGCTGTGCTGGAGGTCATCGTTGATCTTGTCGAACTCCTCCTTGGCTCTCTTGTCACCATTATAGGATATGACGATGCTGTGGTTGTTATACGTCTCGGTGATGTGACCGTTCATCGCACCCAGGTGGTTCTGCTGCGCATTGAAGTACTTCTGGGACTTCGACATGATGGCGATCATCAGCACGAATCCTAAGATGATCGAACCAACTGCCACACCGGCCATCGTGAGATCAGTGTAGAGCATCATGACCAATGAGCCCAGGAACTGGGTGATGGCGACTATCATCGTGCTGACCGCACGGTTGGTGTCCTGTCCGAGCGAATCGGCATCGTTGGTGACACGGCTCATCAGGTCCCCGGACTTCGCACTGTCGAAGTATCTCAGGGGAACACGGTCGATCTTCTTCGAGATGTCGTTACGCAGGTTACCTGCGGTCTTCTGGGAGATTGAGGCCATGATCAGTCCCTGAGCAAGGGAGATGACTGCACTGATGCCGTAGATGACGAGCAGCCATACTACGATGGCCATTATGCCCTCCATGTCCACATCTCCGGAGATCAGCCCATCCCTGATGATGTTGGTCATGTCGCTGAGCATGTTCGGACCGAGCAGCGTGAGCGCCGTTCCGACGACTGCGAAGATCAATGCGATGATGAACAGTATCCTGTAACTGCCCATGTACTGGAAGAGCCTTCCCCATGCCTGCTTGAAGTCCTTGGGCTTCTCCACGGGCATTCCCGGACCGTGCCTCGGTCCCCTTCTCCTCTCGGATGTCTGGCTCATCTTACCAACTCCTCCTCCGAGAGCTGGGATCTGGCGATCTGATAGTAGACCTCGCAATCCTTTAGCAGCTCCTGATGCTTACCCATACCGACGATCCTTCCCTCGTCGAGGACGATGATCTTGTCGGCATCCTTGATGGTACCTAGCCTCTGGGCCACGATCAGTGTGGTGACCCCTGCGGTCTCCTTCTTCAGTTGTGACCTGAGCACGCGGTCCGTCTTGTAATCCAAGGCGGAGAACGAATCGTCGAAGATGTAGAACTCCGGTCTCCTGCATATCGCACGGGCGATAGAGATACGCTGTTTCTGTCCTCCAGAGAGGTTCGTTCCTCCCTCGGCCACCTTACCCTGGTATTGGCCTTCCGTACTCTCGACGAACTGGGTGGCCTGGGCTATCTCGATGGCCTTCTTCACGTCCTCCTCGGTGCGGTCCTTCTCGGAATCGCCGTAGTTGACGTTGGAGGATATCGTTCCGTTGAACATGATGGCCTTCTGGGGAACGTATCCTATCTTCCTGTGCAGGGCCTCCAGTGTGTAATCCTTCACATCGATGCCGTCGACAATGACGGATCCGCTGTCCACATCGTAGAAACGGGGGATAAGCTTGACCAATGTGCTCTTTCCCGAACCGGTTGAACCGATGATTGCCACGGTCTCCCCCTTGTCCACATCGAACGAGATGTCCGAGATGGCGTCCTGGGAGGCCCCCGGGTATCTGAAAGATACATTGCGGAACGATATCTTTCCGTTCTGACCCTTGGGAGACTCTGTTATCTCTCCGTCAAGGATCGTAGGTTCCGTCTTGATGACCTCGTCGATACGTTTGGCAGCCACCATGGCACGCGGGAGGATCATGAAGACTATGATCAGCATCATGAATGCGGCGATGACCTGCATAGCGTAGGACGAGAACACGATCATGTCTGAGAAATCCGCAAGCCTCTCCTCCATGCTGCCGGCCTCCGAGATGATGATCGCACCCATCCAATAGATTCCGAGACCCAGCATGCTCATGATGGTGGTCATCACAGGCTGTAGGAATGCCATAGCACGGGTGACCGAGATATGGGTGCCTGTCAGATCGGCGTTGGCTGCCTGGAACTTCGCTTCCTGGTATGATTCTGCATTGTAAGCATGGACCACACGTATGCCGGCGAGACTCTCCTTGGTGATACGGTTGACATCATCGTTCATCCACTGGATCCTCTTGAAGCGCGGGAACGTGAACCACAGGATCATACCGATGCAGACTATCATCACCAATACGCAGAAGATGGTGATCTCCACCCAACCGATGTTCTTGGTGGAGATCTTCATGATGGCCATCACTGCCATGATCGGCGCCCTGATCATCACCATCAGTCCGAGGATGAATGCCATCTGGACCTGGTTGACATCGTTGGTGGAACGGGTGATCAGACTGTAGATCGAGAACTTGTTGATCTCCGTTGCTGAGTACCTCTCGACCTGGTTGAACTGTCTCGCACGCATGGTCTTACCCATGTTGGTACCTATGTATGCGATGATTAGACCAACAAAGACGGATATCACGAGGCTGCCGAAGGCACAGCCCAGCATCGGGATGCCTTCGTCCAATACCTCTCCTTCTTCAGCACCCGTCATTATGTTGGTGATGGCGGACATGTATCCCGGGATCTCGAGCTCCAACCATACCTGTATGAACACGAAAACTATGGTTACGATGAGTAACAGCGCATCGATCTTCCTGAAGTAATCCAATATCATTGGACCTCCTCCTTGACCACTTTGGAGATCTTCTTCAATATCGTCTCCAGGGTCTCCTTATCCTCATCGGTGAGATCCCTGAGCATGCCCTTCCATGCCTCGCCGAATATTATGTTGGCATCCTTGGCCTTCTTTCTTCCCTCTTCGGTGAGGTACAGGGAGTATTCATGACCGTTAGCCTTGTTTTCGACAAGACCGGCATCTATCAGTTTGGAGACCACACGCGTGGTATGGGCCTTATCCACCATCAGATGCTCCGTCAGACCTTTGAGCGATATGCCCTCGTTGCTGTTTATCTCAACGAGAAAAGGTGCGCTGGAAGATGTTATGCCCAGCTCCTCGAAACTGGGTCCTGTGACCTTCTCAAGATAGGCCTTCAGGACTCTGGGGCTGATGCAGCGTTCGTTCTCATTCTTCATAGGGCGGTTGACTAATCAACTCCTATATAATGATAATTGGTGAGGCTCGAACTCACTGCGAGGTCTTCCTTGCAAAGATGAGGTATCCTGTATGACCCAGCATCTCGAATGAAGGTCTGACTCCGCCCGGGTGTACCTCGAGTCCGCGCTGCATGTTCTCCAAGGCGTAGACGGAAGAATAGCCGTGCTCGCGAAGAGCGTTGACTATGGACTCAGCCTGATTCATGTTGGGGACGTAGGCACAGAGCCTTCCACCGGAACGGAGGTGCTTCTCCAGGTTATCCAAGGCGAGCCACGGGTCGGGCATGTCCATGGTGAGGGCATCGGCCTGCCAGTCCACGTCCACCGACATGTCCCTTGCATCGCCGATCTGATAGCTCCAGTACTTGTCTAGACCGACCCTGGAGACATTCTTCTTCGCACGGAGGGCGTTCTCCTCCTTGAATTCCAGCGTGAGGACCTGTCCGGTGGGGGCGACCGCGTGCAGGAGGGCCGTGGTGAGCCCTCCCGAACCGGCACCTACCTCTATGACCCTGTCGCCTGCCTTGATGTCGCAATGCATCAGGATGGTTGCGGCATCCTTGGCGGATATGATCTGTGCCCCTCTGTCGAGGGATTCCATGAGTTCGAGCACCCCGGGTCTGAACACCCTGTAGTCACGGCCGACGATAGTGACCTTGTCACCCTCGTCCAGGTCCTTGAACCTGGTGCCGTCTATGGCACCCAGCGACTGGACCTTCATCATGCCGTAGACGACCTTGAGCCAGATCCTCTTTCCCGAGGTATCCTCGAGGTAGATGAACTCGTTCTCCTGGAATGCCATGGGATCACATCGTGTGGGCTGCGTATGCGGGGGTGTCAGTATCCTTTCCGCAGACGATGCATTTGCCTTTGAACTCCTCTTTGTGGTAAGGCCTTCCGAGGATCTTGAATCCTGTCGTGTCCTCGAACTTGTGACCGCACTCGTCGCATCCGCACCATCCGAACCTGAGGATCTTGTCCTCCGGGATGCCTTCCATGGAATCGATGTCCACGGTGCGCTGCTTCTGGATCTCGTTCGCCCTGTTGAACATCGTGTCGGAGATGTCGTCGAGGAGCATCTGGACTCCCGGGATCAGGTTCTCGATTGCAATTGTTCCCTTCTCCGCGGGGTCCCTTCTGAAGAAGGATACGACCTTGTTCTCGATGTCGCGCCCTCCGAGCTCGAGCCTGAGGGGCACACCCTTCATCTCCCACTCGTAGTACTTCGCACCGGGGCGGTCGTCGCGGTCATCGAACTTGACC
>JAFUHJ010000004.1 GCA_017468935.1 Candidatus Methanomethylophilaceae archaeon | reverse complement strand
TTTATATGTGACCTATCTATCCTGGACTATGTTGGTCCCGTAGCTTAGCACGGTTTGAGCGTCCGGCTGATAACCGGAAGGTCCTGAGTTCAAATCTCAGCGGGACCACTCATCTTCTATTCTTCACTGCACTTCGTTCTGCCCCTTATTCGGAACTAACAGTAACATGAATTTAAAATTAGTAACACTTAATATGCTCAGAGACCCTCTTTGAGCTTGTCCTTGACGGCCTGGACCTTCTCCGGCTCGACCCCCACGTACTCGATCAGGTACTTCGTGAACACCTCTTCCACATCGTATGGCAGGAAGTCGACCTCCCTCCATTTGAGATTCGGTATGTTCGGGATCTCATCGAAATGCTGGAAAAGATAGAGTTCCCTGTTGATGTACATGTTCTCCACCAGCATGTACTCGGTCGTATCCTTCTCGATACCGTACAGATTGGATATCGTTATGCCGAACTCATCCTTTATCTCCTTATAGGATGCCCCGCCCAAAGCTTCCAGGATCATGCAGAAGATCCCCGTACGGTCCTTTCCTTGGGTGCAGAAAATCCCCACCTTACCGTCGGTCTGGAGATATACCTCGATGAACTTCTTCGTCTGCTCCGGATTGACGTGGAACTTGGGCTTGTACAGGTCGCAGAAGACCTTTCCCTGCCTGAACAGCTCGCTAACATAGTAGTCGGGATGTTCTTCGACCATCTTCTTGATCTCATCGTAATCCGCATCCAGACCGATCAGGCATTCCACGCCCTGCTCCCTGTAATAGTTATCGACATATTCCGCACGTACCCCGTTCTTCCAAGGGGATGCGGAACGGTACAGTGTATCTGGCTCGATCTGTCCCACGTCGACCATACGGTAGTTGCCGAATGCTTCGTCTGAAGGATAATCATCACGGTTCATGCTGATGTTGTGCTGGTATTTCAGGATGAAGTCCACGTAAGGATTCCTGCCAATCTTGGTGATGGTGACCACATCACCGATCTCCAACTCGATCATCTTCAAGAAATCATAGTTGAAAGCACCCATCGATGCGTCTTCACCTACAACAATGAATACCTCGTAGCAGGCGATGCCTGTATAACCGACTGTCAGGACAGCGGACACGTATTGGTTCCCCAAGGTCACACGGACATCATCGCCGTAATCCGCGCCGATCTTGCGGAAATCGTCCATCACCAAGTCAAAATGTGCATTGCCGAATGCGTCAAATGAGAGGACCTTCGCCTCAATCTCGCTCTCACCGCTATCGTTGCTGGCATAGGCATAACCGAAACAGATGGCCAGTACTGCCAACACTGTCAGTACGATGGCGATCCTCTCATTCCTTTGCATGTGAGCCGAATTGGACTGGAAGTAGAATAATATTGTCTGCATAGGTCGTAAAAAGCCTTTGCCAGGTGTTTTTACCTATCAAAAAGCCAGTCATTTAACGTGATTGAAAGAAAGGGGATTGACCCCCTTGTTTTTCCCATCAGGCGGTGCTCCTCAACTGGAGGAGTGCCCTCTTGGACGCAAGGTTTCCGTTGGCGGCACCCTTGTTGAACCACTTC
>JAFUHJ010000046.1 GCA_017468935.1 Candidatus Methanomethylophilaceae archaeon | reverse complement strand
ATTTGTGATCGTTCTGTCCGGAATCGGCTATGCCTTCGCAGATTCTCAGAGCTGTAAGGACATCGGTGTCGCCTGGCGTGGAGTAGATGCGGAATCCTATGTCTATACGTTGAGGTCCATAGAGGCTGCGGGTGGCAATGTCCTCGAGATGGATCAGGTAATCAGTTATGATCTGGAGTACGACAGCCAAGGGAATCTTATTTCGGGCGTAGATGAAAATGGTATCCTGACTGAGGAGGCCGCGGATACAGTGAAGAACGGTTCTTGGCACAATTCCAACGTCGCCGAGGTCGTAGGCGATCTGACGACGATAGTTTTCACGGGAGGCGAAGACATATGCCCCTCGCTCTACAAGGATCCTCAGGAATGGCATGGTATCGAAGAGGACAAAGCTTACAACGCAAAGAGGGACGTCTCGGACTTTCTTCTAATGTCATACTGTCTGGACAATGACATTAACGTACTGGCGATATGCAGAGGGATGCAGATGCTCTCGGTGGTCTCAGGAGCCAGTATGATCCAGGATCTTGGGCAGTACTTTGATGATATGGGTATCGAGTATCATCTTGAGCATAGGAATCAGGCACCATACCCTGGAGGATACAGGGATTATGCACCACACGAGGTCCTGATCGAAGAGGATTCGCTGCTTTACAAAACGGCAGGTGCATCGATTCTTTACGGATGTCCTTCATGGCATCATCAGGCCGTCAAGAGCGTTGAGGATACCAATCTTGTAGTCACCGCTTACACGATTACAGAAGGCGTGCCCATCATCGAGGCGGTGGAGAGGACAGATAAGACGTTCATCATCGGGATCCAATACCATCCGGAGGCAGCGGTCTGCAAGCATTTGGATCACATGGACAATGAGGATGATTTCATGGATAACCGCGTAGCCCTTTCAGTGTTCGACTACATTGTGAACAAACTCGCTTGAGTTTTTTTTACTTAGCGCATTATACCTATACCCCCTATGGGTATATTTTTATACTTCTGATGGTATGATATCATGAACCGAAAGGAGGTGTAGAAATGATAGGAAAGACGATAGGATTGATACTGATCATGACCGCAACGATCGTAGTACTGCCTATACAGGTCGCAATGTTGGTGAGCAGGAGCCACAAGTACAGAGGTTCAACACTTTTCAGCAATCCAGCTTTCGCCACACAGTTCTGTAATAATATGGCAGATTACGAGACTAGCAATCACAGCCATTGAGGAGAAATGGAAAAGTACCGGGAGGACAGGGCGCTCATACGTCCTGCCCTCTCGTAAGATCAATTCTTGAAACTGTGGATGGGTGCAGGGATCCTTCCGCCGCGGTTGACGAAATCTCCGCATCCGAACTTGTTCACGGGCATTATCTTCGCTTCACCGAGCAGTCCGCCGAACTGCGCGAAATCGCCCACATCCTTTCCGATGACCGGAATCAGCCTGACAGCCGTTGTCTTCTGATTGACCATACCGATGGCCATCTCGTCCGCTATTATTCCGGATATGGTGGTGGCAGGTGTGCTGCCGGGTATCGCGATCATATCCAATCCCACAGAGCAGACGCAGGTCATGGCCTCGAGTTTCTCCAGAGTGAGTGCACCTACCTCTGCTGCCTCCGCCATGGCCTTGTCCTCGGTGACGGGTATGAATGCCCCGGAGAGTCCGCCCACATAGGATGATGCCATGACTCCGCCTTTCTTCACCTGATCGTTGAGGATGGCGAGTGCGGCGGTCGTTCCGGGAGCACCTGCACGTTCCATTCCCATCTCCTGTATGATGTCCGCGATACTGTCCCCGATGGCGGGTGTAGGCGCAAGTGAAAGATCGACGATACCGAACGGTACACCCAATCTGCTGGATGCCTCTTTGGCGAATAGCTGTCCGACCCTTGTGACCTTGAATGCGGTCCTCTTGATTGTTTCGCAGAGTACTTCGAAGCTCTGACCGTGGATCTTCTCCAGCTCATGCTTTACGACACCGGGTCCGCTGACGCCGACGTTGATGACCCTGTCCGCTTCCGTCACACCATGGAACGCTCCCGCCATGAATGGATTGTCGTCGGGCGGGTTGCAGAACACCACGAGCTTGGCACATCCGAGGGAATCCTGTTCCTTGGTGGCCTCCGCGGTCTTGATTATGATCTCTCCCATCAGCCTCACGGCATCCATGTTGATACCGGTCCTGGTGGAACCTAGGCTGATGGATGAGCAGACGCGCTCGGTCTCGGCAAGCGCCTGCGGAATGGATTCTATGAGCAACCTGTCACTGTTCGTCATTCCCTTCTGGACAAGTGCGGAGTATCCTCCGATGAAGTTCACGCCCACCTCTTTCGCAGCTGCATCAAGGGTTTGTGCTATCTTGACGAAATCCTCAGGGGTCTTGCATGCCGCACCGCCGATCAGGGCGGCAGGGGTTATGGATATCCTTTTGTTGATGACGGGGACACCGTACTCGTTCCCGATGTCGTCACCGACCTTCACAAGGTCCTTGGCGGATTCGGTGATCTTCCTGTAGATCTTATCGCACAGTCTGTCCAGATTCGGATCTATGCAGTCGAGCAGGCTGATACCCATGGTGATCGTCCTGACATCGAGGTTCTCATGGGAGACCATGTTGACTGTCTCGAATGCCTCGTCGAGCTCTACCATGTTCTCAGATCCTGTGCATCATGTCGAAGATCTCTTCGTGCTGTGCTTTGATGATACATCCTACCTGTGCACCGACGGATTCCAATCCCTTGTTGAGATTCTCGACGGATCCTTCATACAGATCGGTATCCACGATCATCATCATGTTGATATATCCCTGGGATGTGGTCTGCTTCAGGTCCAGGATGTTTATGTTGTTCTCGGCGAAGAAGTTACAGACGGTCGCGATGATCCCGACCCTGTCCTTTCCTACCAGTGTAACGATCGTCTTGCTCATATCATTCACCAATCATTAGTTTGTATTCGATTGCATCGACCAGCGCTATCAGACTGGCCGCGACCACGTTCTCGGATACCCCGACCGTGGTCCAGCTATGCTTTCCGTCAGTGGACCTGATGAGTACGCGGACGCCGGCAGCAGTTGCTGATTTCTCGTCCAGGGTACGTACCTTGTAGTCCGTGAGCTTCATGTTGTCTATCTCGGGGAAGAATCTGATCAGGGATTTCCTGAGGGCCTTGTCCAGAGCGTTGACCGGACCGTTACCGTCGGCGGCGGTCTGCTCCAACGCACCCTCGGAATCCAGCACCTTTATGCTGGCCTCTGTGTCCATGTCACCGAGACGGTTGTCTATCAGGATCTTGAATCCCTTGACAGTGAACCTCGGTTCCAGTTCTCCTCTCAGCCTCTTGACCAGGAGCTCGAAGCTTGCATCGGCCCCTTCGAACTGGTATCCCTTGGATTCCATCTCCTTGATCTTCGTTATGATGTCCGAGGTATCGTCACCGCATTCCAGGCCCAGCTCCTTCAGTTTCTCGAGGATGCTGGCCTTGCCCGCCATCTCCGATACGAGGATCTTCCTGCTGTTCCCTACTAGGGAAGGGTCTATGTGCTCGTATGTGCGGGTGTCCTTTGTCACAGCGGATATGTGCATGCCACCCTTGTGGGTGAACGCCATCTCGCCTACGTAAGGCATGTCGGGGCGGGGGAGGATGTTGATTATCTCCCCGATGTTCCTGGACAGGGCCGTCAGTTTGGTGAGGTCCATATCGGATGTCTCGAGCCCTGTCTTGTACACTATGTTCGGGAGGACGGTGCACAGGTTGGTGTTCCCGCATCTCTCTCCCATGCCGTTGACCGTGCATTGTACCATCTGGCATCCGCTGTCCACTGCGGATAGGCTGTTGGCCGTCGCCAGGTCGGAATCGTTGTGCGCATGGATCCCAAGGGGCAGATCAACGGAGAGCAGAGCCTCCTCCGCCGCGGCAGCGATCTCTGAAGGGAGAGAACCTCCGTTCGTATCGCACAGGACGAGCCATTCGGCACCTCCCATCTCCGCCGCTTTCAGAACGTTGATCGCGTATTTTTGATTGGATTTGTAACCGTCGAAGAAATGCTCCTCGTCGAATATGACATGCTTTCCGGAATCGACCAGGAACCTTACGCTATCCTGGACCATGTCCAGGTTCATGTCGAGTGTTATGCCCAATGCTTCTTCTACCTGGAAGTCCCATGCCTTCCCGAAGATGCAGCACCATTCGGTGCCGGAATCTACGAGCGCCTTGAGATTGGGGTCCTCCCCAGGTCTGACGTCATGTCTCCTGGTGCTGCCGAAAGCGACGAGCTTCGTCCTCTTTAGATCGAGATCCTTCGCCTTGGCGAAGAACTCGTCATCGACCGGGTTGGAACCGGGCCATCCGCCCTCTACGAAATCCACTCCGAACTCGTCGAGTGCCTTTAGCACATCGAGTTTGTCCTCTGTAGAGAACAGCACGCCTTCCGTCTGAGCTCCGTCGCGAAGGGTCGTGTCGTAGATGACGATCCTTGTCAACTCAGTCACCGATTCTCTCATCCATTATGTCGATGATGTCGCTGAGGATTGCTGAAGCGGTCTCGAGTCCTCCCGCTCCGACTCCGGAGACGGTGATTGGTCCTGCGTATTCCGTGATGATCTCCGCGGTGTTCAGTGTACCGGGGAGACTCAGCGGGTGTCCGCGGGGGATGAGCCTGGGAGCGACCTCCAGTTTGGTGGGGGAGACCTCTCCGATGAGCCTGATGACCATTCCGTTGTTCTGAGCGAGCGCTACGGCATCTGAATTGATACTGGTGATACCGGTGATCTCCACATCGTCCAGTGTGGCGTTCCTTCCGAAGATCGAGTTCGCCAGGATGACGACCTTGCATGCGCTGTCGTAACCTTCCACATCGTTGGTGGGGTCGGTCTCGGCGTAACCCTGCTGCTGTGCCTCTTTCAGGGCCTGCTCGAAGGGCTGTCCGTCATCCATCTTGGTCAGGATGTAGTTGCAGGTACCGTTGAATATCCCTCTGATGGATTTGATCTTCTGACCCGCCAGATCGTATTTGTTGAGATTGATGATGGGCATCGCTCCGCCGACGGTTCCCTCGAACAGGAGGTAACGGTCGTGCTTGTCGGCGAGGTCCGTGAGTTCCTTGAACTTGAGTGCGAGGGGACCCTTGTTGGCAGTGACGACATCCTTGCCGTTCTCCAACGCGTATCTTATATTCTCGAGTCCGGCGCCTCCCGTCTCGATGTTGGTGGAGGTGACCTCTATGAGTATCTCGAAGTCGACGGATTCCAGGGCATCCTTGATGTCCTTGTAATCCTTGTTGCCGACCTTTCCGGTCTCCTTCTTCGCTTTGATGATGGCATCGGCGTCAAGTCCGTTGGGGTCCGAGATGTATGTCTTGGAATCCAGCGCACCGACCAATGTGAGAGTCTCGCCGTAGCGCTTCGAGAAGAAGTCCTGCTTCTCCTTGATGACCCTCGCGACGCTCTGTCCTATGGTTCCGAAACCGCAAATGAACGCTCTCATCTCAGACACCTCTTATGTAAGTGATGTTGGCCTTCTTGCATTCCCTTCTGAGGATGGAATCGATCTTGTCCAGATTGTCCTCGTAGCGGGCCTTGACAGTGATAAGGCTTGTATGACTGGCAGTCTTCACCGATTTGGACGAGTAACTGACGTTGATCTGATCCAGTGTGGTGGCCTCGTTGACCTTCTTCAGGAGTCCCTCGATGTACTGCGCGTTGACATCCCCGATCAGGATGTAGTGCATGGTGAAAGTCTCATGCACCGATCCCAAGCTGGAAATCACGATGTCCCTGGCCTTCCAGAGTTCCTTGAGACGTTCCAGCTGTCTGTCACCTACCTCGAAAGTTACATTCACGCATATCCTGTTGTCAACTATCCTGTCGCGGTTGTGGACCACTCCCAGGATGTTTCCGTTGACCATGGATATGGGCTCTATGGAGCCGATGAGCTGACCGGGCAGGTCGTTGACGAAGAGTTCGGCGTTTACTATCATTTTTGCACCAATCAATTCGCCTACTGTCAAACCCCTTAATAAAGGATACCTGTCTTGTAATAAGGGTTGTACAAGCCTATTACTCAACTATGGGGTTCCCGTGACCGAAAGCATCGGTTTTATCCATTGAAGAGGATTATGGAGCGTTGATATGGGTGAGATAACAGTAAACGGGGAGCTGTCCTTCACTTTCCCGGACAGGTTCAGGATAATGTCAGAAGCCGAGATGGATTCCATGTACAGGGACAGCAACCATGACCGTGCTGGGATATTGGACGAAACCAATCAGACCGTAGTGGTCGTATTCTGGCACAAGGCAGGGCGCTTCGTCTCCAAGCTCGCAGGGTCGAAGGAGATTTGCAGAGCTTCCGAGAACAGGATCAGCAAGCGTCTTTCCAAGTTCGGGTATGTGTTCGACGGTTTCTACGAGAGGAAGATCTGTGGACTCGACGCCTACGGATTCCGTCACAGATATGTCAGGCAAGGCATCGAATACACTTCGGAGATCACGGTATTGAAGAAGGACAGGGTCACCTACACGATCTATACCTACGTCGGGGTCGAGGTGGGTGACGTCGACACGATGGCCGTCCGCGACATCGTGGATTCGATGAGGTTCATCTGAGGACCGATCGCAGGTCATCTGACAGAGCCAGAACCTCGATCCGTTCGGCACCGTAACTGCCGATTTCTCATTTCTAAGCGGATATCGGATCAGAATCTCATTGCCAGAGGTTGTCCGCATGTTATGCATACGGAAAACGGGTTAAGCTCAGAGTTCTCACTGCCGCAATATTGACACATGCATCCCATGAGAGATGATACGAGGTCCAGAGTATATAAACAAAATCATGTGGATCGATATGATGAACATGTGTTCGGACGGTATCACAGGGGTTATCATAACTCAACCACTCATGTGTCCTTTTAATCTTCTACATCATCCGTCCACGCATGGCGAAGTACAGATGCGGAATCTGCGGGGAGATCTACGATGACGATGTCGAGGGCATCCCCTTCGAACAGCTTCCGGACGATTGGAGATGTCCCGTATGCAGAGCATCGAAATCCGATTTTGAATTGATAGAGGATGATGATGTTCCAGCACCCGTCAGGAAGGAGAGGATTGAGGTCGAAGAGGATGACGGTTGGGAGTTCGATCCCAAGCTCATCAGGAACGACAACGGTGTCATGGACGATATCCATACGATGGCCCTCACAGGCAGGAGCATCGGGAACCCATTGGATACTGAATTGGATGTTCCCAAGTTCGATGACATCCTGATATTGGGTGCACAGCTCGCAAGGGCACCCAAGCTCGACGAAGACGAGGTGGACATCTCCGTCACCATAGGGAAGAAGGCCAAGATCCCGATGAGGATCGAGATGCCTGTGTACATATCGCACATGAGCTTCGGGGCACTCTCGGGAAGGGCAAAGATTGCCTTGGCTAAGGGATCAGCGATGGCGGGGACCGCGATGTGCAGCGGAGAGGGTGGTGCGCTCTACGATGAGATGAACGCCGCTCACAGGTACATCTACGAGTTCATACCCAACCGCTACAGCTTCACCTACCAGACCTTGGAAGGATGCGACGCGGTGGAGATCAAGATCGGACAGGGTACCAAGCCCGGAATGGGAGGACATCTCCCTGGGGACAAGGTCACCGAGATCATCGCCGTCATGAGGGGTAAGAGGGTCGGAGAGGATGTCAAGAGCCCGTCCAGATTCACCGAGATCGAAACCCCGAAGGACCTGAAGGATATGGTGGATATGCTCAGGGAGAGGACCGGAGGCAAACCCATCGGGGTGAAGATCGCCGCTGGGCACATCGAGGAGGATCTCGAATTCATATCTAAATCGGGCTGCGACTTCATCACGATAGACGGTCGCGGAGGGGCCACCGGCTCATCGCCGAAGTTCCTCAGAGATGCCACATCCGTTCCGACCGTATACGCTCTATCCAGGGCAAGGAAGTACATGGACGAGCACGGTATGGAGCAGGAGCTAGTCATCACCGGCGGACTCAGGAACAGCGGGGACTTCGCGAAGGCCTTGGCAATGGGTGCCGATGCCGTCGCCATCGCATCTTCTGCCATGATGGCCCTCGGATGTCAGAGATACAGGGGATGCAACACGGGCAAGTGTCCGATGGGCATCGCCACGCAGGATCCCGAGCTGGAATCGAGGTTGGATCAGGAGAAGGCGGCGAAGCGTGTCGGAAATTATCTAAAGGCGGTGGCATCCGAACTCAGGACCTTCGTCAGGATAACCGGTCACGATTCCATTTCAGAACTATCCTTGGACGATCTCTGCACCACGGACAGCGAGATATCCCAGGCAACAGGGATAAGACACGCATGATCCCGGGCCCATAGGGCCCTTTCAAACCGTTTTTCTGTCACTTATCAAGTGTTCTGAGGCTCTAAGTATTTAGCAGCTGGGTTACTAAAGGAGAAAGTTACGTTTCTCATAGGATGTCCTCGAAGGAGGAAGTATCCATCAGTTCCTCCACGGCGACAGTGTGGATGGAGTAATCACCTTTACCGCAGACGGATATGCGGAATCCCTCCAGGGATTTCGGTTCGCTAATCGTCATGGATCCGTCGGGACTTCTGATATCGTATCCGTACAGCACCCTGAAGGATTCGGGGGGCAGTCTGAATCCGAGACCGAGGGCCTTCATGTAGCTTTCCTTCGCCGTCCACATCCTGGCGAACACCTCCTCGCGGTCCTTCTCCCCTACCGTATCCATGAAGTCGGCGTATTCCTGAGGGTCCATCACCCTCTTGGCGATGTCCCTGTTGTGGCCTATGGCCTCTATATCTATCCCCACGGGATCGTCGGATACCGCGAATGTTACGTAGTGCCCGGAATGGGACAGGTTGAACTCGATGCCCTGACAGCGGAGCTTCCCGTTCCCGTCCTCAGTGACCGCGCCGTACGACTCCTCGATGAGCCTCAGGAACAGACCTGCGGTGATGCTGAGCATCCTGTCCTTCGGGAACCTGTAGAAGTCCGCCTTCCCCTTCCTCGTGTCGGAGAGGAGGGCGTACGCCCTGTCGTAGACCGCGGTATCCTCCAGCGGGGAGCAGTCGGTCACGAAGCACCGGATCATTCTATGTCCAGCGTGTCGCAGAAACCGATCATCTCCAGGATCGCCCTGACGTCGTTGTTGACGCCCGACAGCCTTATCCCGTCTCTGTCTCGCATGATCTCGTCCGCGTTCAGCCTATTCATAGAGGTTCAATCGCCATTTGTCATTATATCTGTTCCCATCCGCGTTATACGGGCCCGTATGCGATGCGGAATGACGGGGCCCATGAACATGTTGAACACCGGCGCGTAAATGTGCAACTGTGTTCAGGTCACGATCATTCATGGCACGTCGGGAAACGATGTGTTAAGATTATGTGACGCCTTACACACACGGTCTGAAGCACGAGATACGAACACATCGTCACGAAGACATTCAACAGCCTCGAGGAAGCTCCGAAGGAGACTGCCGATGTGCAGATGCCGACAGGATTCAGGATCAAGTCGACTTCGCCATCGGAAACACCATGAACCCTGAGGATTTCGTAGATCCTCAACGAAACAACTTACAAACACTACAGGTGACGGTAATCCAACCATCGGAATTCGTAGGCAAATGAATCGACTTGGTGCGGACGTACCTCCGCGCCATGAGGGTAGCCAGAAGAGTGTAATGGCGCCGAGAGGGAGATTTGAACTCCCGAGGGCAAAGGCGCCCACGAGCTTTCCAGGCTCGCGCCTTACCGGGCTGGGCCATCTCGGCGTGCAAATAGGGGGAACTTATGACCTTATAAAAGCCTTTTGTGACCATGCCGATAATCGCACAATCATGCGTTCTGGCAGGATGATGAACCAGACGATTCGATCCCAGGCTTCTGCTCAGAGTTCTGACGTTTGCCCCCTTCTTGATCATACATCTCCAACATGATGGCGATCACATATCCGCTGTAAAGTGTTAAATGCCATCCTTCCGATTCCTGGACGATGTCCGAAGTATCCATCCCGAGCATCACGTCCGATGACGTGAACGAACTGAAGAGCTTCATTAAGAGCACCGTTACCAAGGCAGGTGCCAAAGGAGTGGTCATAGGTCTCAGCGGAGGTATCGATTCCGCCGTGGCGACCAAGCTTTGCGCGGATGCGCTCGGACCGGAGAACGTTCTGAATGTGTTCATGCCATCGAGGGTGACCCCTCCGGAGGATTACAAGGTCACTTCCGAACTATCTACTCTATGGGGAACGGAGTTCAGGGTGGTCGATGTGCAGCCTGCGGTGGATGCCCTGGCAGCGGTGCTGCTCTCGGATGCGGAGACTCCTCTGGAGAGAGGCAACATCTCGGCCAGATGCAGGATGATCGTGCTGTACAACCTGGCAAAGAAGAGGCAGTATCTCGTCGTAGGTACATCGAATCAGAGCGAGATCATGATGGGATACTTCACCAAGTTCGGGGACGGGGCATGCGACATGACACCGTTGGCGAATCTCTACAAGACCGAGGTTAGGCAGATAGCTGCACTCATAGGTGTTCCCCAACCGATAATCGATAGGCCCCCCTCCGCCGGATTATGGGAAGGCCAGACCGACGAGTCGGACATGGGCATAAAGTACGAGGACCTGGACAAGATCCTCTACGGTATGGAGCAGGACAGGACCGATTCGCAGATCGCTGCGGATACGGGATTGCCCAAGGAGACCATATCGGATATCCGCAGACAGGTACAGTCCATGGAGCATAAGAGACTGCCAGCAATCCGTCCCTCGGAATTCTGATCGGTCACTTTCAGATATCTTTATTAACTAGCGCACTATGCTGTGGAATGTTGCTCCTGTGGTGTAGCGGCCAATCATGAAGCCCTCTCGAGGCTTCAACACGGGTTCAAATCCCGTCGGGAGCACTAATTTTATTCCATTGATCTTTGACCAGCGCAAGCCTTAATCTTGTGCATTTTGATAAAATCATCGCATAGCTACCGCTAGAACATGTGCTGCCGAAGGGCAAATTCTGAAAGGTTTGATGCTGTAGTCGCTTTATGGACGGTGT
>JAFUHJ010000045.1 GCA_017468935.1 Candidatus Methanomethylophilaceae archaeon | reverse complement strand
CTGGATGCACTGGGTATCGCCATGATGGTCGCATCCATCGTCCTTATCAGCAGGAATTCGAGGAGCACGGCGAAGAATAAGTCCTGAACGGATACCGCCGATCACCTGGGACATCCACGGAAGCTCGCATGACTATACTTATTTAGGAGGTAGCGATAGCTACCTCCATAGAATGGGAGTGTACAATATGGACGCTCAAGAAATGAGAGAGACTTTCGTCAACTTCTTCAAGGAGAGAGGCCACTCATATATCAGCTCGGCTTCGCTCATACCGGAGAACGACCCAACGGTACTGTTCACGACTGCAGGGATGCATCCTTTGGTCCCTTACCTGCTCGGTGAGAAGCACCCCGCAGGAAAGAGACTGGTCGACTTCCAGAAATGCGTCAGGACCGGAGACATCGATGAGGTCGGGGATGCGAGCCACCTCACATTCTTCGAGATGCTCGGTAACTGGTCCCTCGGCGATTACTTCAAGAAGGAATCCATCGAGTTCAGCTACGATCTGCTCACCAAGGTCCTCGGTATCAAACCCGATCAGCTCTCCGTCACTGCATTCGCCGGCGACGACGATGCACCCAGGGACACAGAGACAGCGGAGCTTTGGAAATCACACGGACTCAGGGACGACCAGATCTACTTCTATCCCAAATCGGACAACTGGTGGGGACCTGCCGGACAGACCGGACCCTGCGGACCCGATACGGAGATATTCTACGACGACGGAAGGCCCAAGTGCGGACCGGACTGCGGACCTTCCTGCCACTGCGGGAAGTTCACCGAGATTTGGAACAACGTGTTCATGCAGTACAACAAGAACGCGGACGGTACGTTCTCCCCCCTCAAGCAGAAGAATGTGGACACCGGGATGGGATTGGAGAGGATCCTCCGTATCCTCAACGGCAACGAGACCGTCTACGACACGCCCCTGTTCACACCCATCCTCGCAAAGATCGAGGAGCTCACCGGCAAGAAGTACGGCGATAACGAGGATGACACCAGGGCGTTCAGGATCATTGCGGACCACATGAGGGCCGCCACATTCATCCTCGGAGACGGTGTGGTCCCTGCCAAGATCGGCCAGGGTTACATCCTCAGGAGACTCATCAGGAGATCCTCCAGATACATGTCCAAGCTCGGTTACGAGGAGCCTTTCATGCAGAAGATCGCAGAGGTCATCGTACAGAACTACTCCAAGGCATACCCTGAACTGGAACAGAACAAGGAATTCATCTACACCAACATCAACAACGAGGAGCTGAAGTTCCACAAGGCTGTCATGAAGGGACTGAGGAGATTCGACCAGATGGTCGCAGAGAATGGTGACAGCCAGGTACTCAACGGAGAGACCGTGTTCAGGCTCTACGACACCTACGGATTCCCCATCGAGATGACGGTGGAACTGGCAGCGGAGAAGGGACTGAAGGTCGACATGGATGACTTCAACGGAAGGTTCAAGACCCATCAGGACAAGTCACGCGGTGACGGTGGTACCTTCAAGGGAGGACTCGCCGATCACAGCGAGGAGACGACCAAGCTGCACACAGCGACACACCTTCTCAACGCAGCACTGAGGAAGTTCGTCTCACCAGACATCCACCAGAAGGGATCCAACATCACCGCCGAGAGGCTCAGATTCGACTTCAACCTCGACAGGAAGGTTACCCCCGAGGAACTGAAACAGATCGAGGATTGGGTCAACGAGTGCATCAAAGCTGAGATTCCCGTCGTCTGCGAGGAGATGCCTTACGAGCAGGCTAAGGAAGAGGGGGTCGAGGGAGTCTTCACTAACAAGTACGGCGAGATCGTCAAGGTCTACAAGATCGGCGACGTCTCTGCCGAAATGTGCGGCGGACCCCACGTCAAGAACACCAAGGAACTGCAGGGATTCAAGATCAAGAAGGAAGAGAGTTCCGCAGCCGGTGTAAGGCGTATCAAGGCTGTCGTCGGAAAGTTCGACTGAAGAATTTACATTTACGGCCCTTCGGGGCCGATCATTTTTCAAGACCTCACAGGAACTCCTGTTCCATTATGATCCTGCGGATGGTGCGGTAGCGAGCCATGCACGTCTCTTCGTTGGCGACTACCTTGTAATAATCGCCATCATGACTGATCGTCGCTGCCAGTGTCGTGGAGGTCAGTCCTTCGAGCTCGAGCAACGGGAATCTGAAATCGACCTTATCGCCCTTGATCATGATGTCGGTGAAGTTGATGCTGATCGTAACGTTCTCGTCGATGACCTCTTCGTTATCCCCGACCCTCTTCTTAAGGGTGCATTCTGAATTGCTGGTGATGATCTTCTCCGGTTCCGCCTCCCATTGGGGACGCATCGACCTAAGATGCTCCTTCTGCCACATATCCCAGTCGTAGAAGTTGTCGAAACGGACATCATCTCCCTGGAAGAAACCATACTCGTCAACGGTGACACTGTATCCGCACTCGAGACAGCGGAATACGTGGCCCTCGCTGTGCAGCCTGTTCATGGCCTCGCACTTGGGGCAGATATGCAACGACCTCTCCATGTGCTCCGCGCGGCATTTGCGATCGTACTTGATGCGCTTCTCCCTATTCCACTCGTACACGTTGAAGTCCAGATCCCTCTGGAGGATCTCATTAATCTCCTCTGGAGTCATCTTCGCGAGGTCCTCCTTCTTGTAGATGTTGACGACGTGTCCGTACATCGGACCCTTGGAACGGTGGCTCGCCCATTTGGGTTTGAAGAGATATCCTCCTTCCAGCTTGTATGTGATCAGGTCCACATTGAGATTCTTGATCATGATACCGGATTTACTGCGGATGCGCTGCGTGACGCCGTTGGGCGTCTCCTCCCCTTCCGGAGCCATACAGACGGAGATGCCCTGATCGATCGTGTGCTTTACGGCCTCCATGACCGCAGCCGCGTTCTCTCCCTTCCTGCGGAATATACCGTTGGTTCCGAACTTGATGACTGCTCTCCTCCAGGGTTTCTTGATGAGGGAATCGCTCATGATGTGCCTGTAGTATCCGGGGAAACCGTTGATCACTCCGATGAAATCATAATCGCATGCATGATTGTAGACCAGAAGGAAAGGTTTCCTGTATTCTCCTTTGTACTTGGTGGTCCTGATATCGTAGAGGAAGAACTTACCTATAGGAAGAATGAAACATCTTACAGGGACCTTCATGAAGAACCTGTACCACCAGGTATGCTGCGGGTCGTTGTTGCGGTTCTCTACCGAAGAGGCCATTATATGCACCAAAAGAAAGGGTCCAACATAATAGCCAGACCTCTCTCTGAGAGGCGGGACGACAACAGTGTATAAAGAATCTAGCAATAGTGAATGACCGCTAGACGAT
>JAFUHJ010000044.1 GCA_017468935.1 Candidatus Methanomethylophilaceae archaeon | reverse complement strand
TTCATCCTGATGAAACGTTCATGCCTCTCGTCGTCCGAAAGGTCGTATTCACTCGCACGGTCCGAGTATGTGACTGCAAGTCCGTCCCCCTCGTATGCGATGACATCGATATTCACGCGCTTATCGGTGGCTACTGCCACATAACCTTGTATGTCTGACTCTATGATGGTACCTGTCACACCGATGGGATAGAACCTCTCCTCCAGCGATTTGCTGCCGAGGTCCGAGTCCTTAGCACATATCAATACCACTCTGGCCCCGATTTCGAGTTCGGATGCGGGATCCTCTATGCTACTGATCGGGACGTATGTGAGTGCGTTCGGCAATACCAGATAGTTGTACAGCGGGATTACTCTCATGGGATTCTCCTGAATTTGGGGTTGAACACTTGAATTGTTCTTCTATAAAAAATTTTTTGATTGGTTCTTAGGAGGGACCGAAAGAACACTTCTCAAGGATCCTCAAAAGGCGGACGGACGCAGATGAAGTTACTGCCCGTTATCGGTCAAAGCACTGCAAAAGAGCCTCGACCAGACGATATCTTTATTTAAGCGGATAAGATAGCCCGAATTACCACATGGCCGGGATAGGGTAGCTTGGTTATCCTAGGGGACTGTGGATCCCTTGACTCGGGTTCAAATCTCGGTCCCGGCCCCTATTATGTTTTAGATTCATGGTGATGGTATGTCCTGGGAAGGTAAGCTCAACAAGATCGACGACAACAGATGGGAGATCCCGATGGACGAGAATCTCGGGATGAGGACCAACGCCGTCATCTACGCCAGCGAGGACATGCTCTCACAGATACGCTCCGACAACGCCCCCATGCAGGCCGCCAACGTCGCATGTCTCCCCGGTATCGTCGGGAGCTCCATGGCTATGCCCGACATCCACTGGGGATACGGATTCCCCATCGGAGGTGTCGCAGCGGTCGACAGCAACGAGGGTTCCATCTCACCGGGAGGTATCGGATTCGATATCAACTGCGGGGTGCGTCTCATCAAGACCGACCTCACTCTCGAGGACCTTGGGGACAAGAAGAACGCCCTCATCGATGAATTGTACAGCAACGTCCCTTCCGGACTCGGTTCCAAAGGACTCACCAAGGTGGGATACAAGGAACTCGACGACATCCTGGCCGTTGGATCCGAATGGGCCGTGGAGAACGGATACGGGTGGGAGAGGGACCTCGAGGTCACCGAGGAGTACGGCCACATGCAGGATGCCGACATCACGAAGGTGAGCGACAAGGCTAGGAAGAGAGGTCTCCCCCAGCTCGGTTCCCTCGGATCCGGTAACCATTTCTTGGAGGTGGATCTCGTCGATAACGTCTTCGACGAACGCACCGCCAAGGTCTACGGACTCAAGCAGGGCACCCTCGCCATCACCGTCCACTGCGGTTCCAGGGGATGCGGTCACCAGATCGCCACTGATTACCTTCAGGAGATGGAGCGCTACATCAAGCAGAACTCCGTCGACCTCCCCGACAGACAGCTCGCGTGCGCCCCGTTGGATTCCAGACTCGGAGAGGATTACTATTCAGCGATGTGCTGCGGTGCCAACTACGCATGGGCCAACAGACAGATGATCACACACTGGGCCAGGGAATCTTTCGAGAAGGTCCTCGGACGCTCGGCAGAGGATATGGGGATGGATGTCGTGTACGACGTCGCCCACAACATCGCCAAGAAGGAGAGGCACGACATCGACAGGCACCATGAGGATGTGCTCGTCCACAGGAAAGGCGCCACCCGTGCCTTCGCTCCCGGAAGATCCGAGATAACGCTGCGCTACAGGGATGTGGGGCAGCCGGTCATCATCCCTGGCAACATGAAGGTCGGGACGTATGTCCTCGCAGGAAGGAATGGTTCCATGGAACAGACATTCGGATCCACATGCCACGGTGCCGGAAGGCAGATGTCCCGGAAGGAGGCCATGAAGAGCCTCACCATGGACGGCGTCATGCAGCAGATGGCATCCAGCGACATCTACCTGAGGAACGCCTCCACGGAAGGTGTCCTCGAAGAAGCCCCCGATGCCTACAAGAACGTGGATCAGGTCATAGAAGTCGTATGCAACGCAGGACTTACCGAGAAGGTAGCGAAACTCACGCCCATCGGTGTGATCAAAGGCTGAGCACTTTTCTAGAAGCCTTCTCCACCTGCTCCCTGAACGGCTCCGGTGCAGAGACCAATATGGCCCAGCTGTATGGGTCCCTGGCCTGCAGCGACCTGGCTATGGGGGAGTACCTGGAGAGCGAGCGCACCTTGCCCTCGTCGTCGATTATCGAGACATCGGTCTTGCCGATGTTCATAGTTGACTGGAGATTAGATTTAGAGGTTGTTTCAACACCTATATGGAACACATCCACTCCGGCCTGATCAGCTATCTCCTGCTCCAGACGTTCCACCCCTTCCTTGGTGGTGAACTCGATCAGTTTGGATGCGATGTCCTCGGTCATATCGGAACTGTATACTGCAAACGCCTTCTTGTTAATGTCACGGTTAAGAATACGCCTGATACAGTTGGAGCTCTTTCCCCCTGAATCCACGACCTTCTGTATCAGGTCGGAATCAGTCCAGAGATAGATATCCGACAGATCCTGCCCGCATTCGGAGACGGCCTTCGTCAACATCTTCTGCGCTATACGGGTGGTCTCGTGGAAGTACACCGAATTGTACATCAGTGAACGAGACACCATCAGCCCCTCTGCGGCCGTGGTCCCTCCCCTGCGGAGGACTATCCTGTCGTTGTGGACCATCATGGTGTTGATCAGCCTGTCGCAGTCTATGCTGCCGTGCGATATACCGGTGTAGTGGGCATCCCTCATAAGGTAGTCCATCTGATCCGCATCGACCGGCCCGTGTATTATCTGGTGGGCATAATCCTTCGACGGGAAGTATTCATGCTTGCCCAGGAATGAATCCAGATTGTCCGTGTTGGACACAGGGTTCGCGATGAGGTCGCATACCTCATCCGCGTCGATCCCGTATCTCGCTATCTCCTCTCCAATCGGCCTTATGCCGTCGAAGAGGTCATCATCCATAGCACGATGGTTCCTGACCTTGCCTGTGATCAAAGAACGGGCCAACTCCATGTGGTCCAGTCCCGTGGCCTCCTCCATTATGGATTCCAGCGAATGCGAGAAAGGAGGGTGACATACGTCATGCAGCAATCCGGCCATCCGGACAGTGTCCGAATCCTCCCTGCCCAATCCGATCGCCTGTGCCATGCGTCCGGCCAGATGGTATGCACCCAGACAGTGTTCGAAACGAGTATGATTGGCTCCGGGGAATACGAGGTAACCCAATCCTAGCTGCTTGATGGATCTTAGCCTCTGCATCTCGGGACGGTCTATGATGTCCAGGAAGATCCCGTCGACGATTATGTTCCCGTGCACCGGATCCTGGATCACCTTGGAGCTGTCCATGTCATTCCCCTGTCTTCCAGAGCTTGTCGCCTACGTAGTGTATCGTCTTGATGGCCTTTCCGCCGGCTTTGTTCTTCATTTCCGCTCCGGATCTGAGGGCCTTTCCGATCGCCAGAGGCGCACCGTTCTTCACGTCCTTAATCCATACCAGGTCACCCTCTGCGATGGATTCATCGGCATCGGTGATGCCGGGGCCCATGACATCCGCACCGTTCGTCACGAAAGGCACAGCACCCATATCGACGGTCACCGACCTGGCGGCCGGCCTGTACTTCAGAAGACCCCTGATGGTCAGGAACGGCTTCTCCTCGTAGACAAGCCCCAGTATATCCTGGCCTACGAAAATCACATTGAAATCCGAGCTCTCGGCCATATCGACAGCATCGCGCTCATCGAAAACCGGAACCCCGAAAATGTCCTGGAGATTCTTGGACAGGGCCTTGATCTCCTTCTCTCTCATCCTCTTCCTCTTCCTGATCATTATGTCGGACATCATATTCTGTATAGGCTTCCAGATAAAGATATGTTCGCACATAATCGATCGTTTTTGGAATTACCCCTGCTTCTATAGACCTTAGATAATCGGCAACGGCTTATTTACTTGCTCAATCACTATACTTTCGGACGGGATAGGAAGTCCGGTGCGCAAGGGCTTCCTATGATGTTCTTGTGCGGACTTCCGACACGTACCTAACTTCAGGAGGTGATAATATAGCCGAGAGAAGCAAGGACGAGAAGGCAAGTCTTTCACGGATAATCCTTCTCGTCCTCACAGCAGTTCGGTTAGCAATCGAATTGCTCAATCTCATCGAATGATGGCTCGAAAGTCATCATCGTGAGATCCGGCTCACCGTGAGGTGGGCCATGGCCCCTTCGGGGGCCTAAACGATGCTACCATTTCTATAATGACATCTCGACTTTAAAAGGATTGAGCAACTACATAGGTATTTGTCTGAGGAGAGAAGCAAGGACGAGAAGGCAAGTCTTAGCAGGATGATCCTTCTCGTCCTCACAGCAGTTCGGTTAGCAATCGAATTGCTGAACATCATCGCTTGATGATGCCGGCCTATCATGAGGTGGGCCATGGCCCTTTGGATGACTATATGACTGCTATCCAAATGCAGTACCGGGTTCAAGATTTTTATAACCTTTTAACTAAGATGTCCGGCCCGTTGACATCTTTTGTCAATCTCCAATCATGCAGAACAAGTAGGTAAAATCCGATGGGGGCCGGGGATGGATAGGATAGATGGATGGATAGAATCCGGCCCCCATCTGGAGGATTTGTGCTTTTGGGGATGCACTTCTTCTCCTCTGATACTCCTACCCACCTTGGAGTATTTAAAGTTCCAATTGGGGGGTGGCCGAAAGTGCAGACTGAAAACAGAATGTCTGGCTAGCTCCGAAAGTGACCGAAAGTGGAAATCCAAATAACTCTTCTGAGCACGATGACGATCAAACCTTGGGTTTCGTAATCGGCACCTGTTCTCAAAAAGGAAACAGGGGGAATCCCCCTGTGTTTACTCACTCCTTGGGAGTGATTCCGATGGTGATCATCTTACCGGTGACGTCCCATTCCTTTACCTCGGCACCCTTCGGTTCGGATGTGAAGACCAGGTTCTGGGCCCTTACCTCGTTGGCGATGTGATCCTTCCATGAATCGAAGAGACCGACGAGACGGTCCTCGGCGCAGACCTCAGCGTCGACATACTGCTCCACCTTGAGCTTCATGTCCTTACGCATCTGCTGGATACGCCTGATGAGCTCCCTTGCATATCCTTCGGCCTCGATCTCCGGCGTGACGTTGAAGTCGATGAACACTGTACCCTCGTCAAATGCCACTGGCTCGATATCATTCTCGACTGAGGGAATCTCGTCCTTTCCGAGGTATTGGACCTTCTTGATGTTACCCTGCTGTGCGAGTACATCGTCGAACATCTTGACTGCCTTGTTCACATCGGCATCGTTGCCGCGTACGAAGACCTGCAGGAGAGGCCACCTGAGCTTTGAACCCATCTTGGCCCTCTCGGCCGC
>JAFUHJ010000043.1 GCA_017468935.1 Candidatus Methanomethylophilaceae archaeon | reverse complement strand
TGGACCAGGTCCCGGAGAAGTTCAAGGACCTCAACGCCAAGGCCTTCGAGATGGGCTACGATGCGATGAGCTGATCAAAAAAAACCTGATTAAAGATAAGTTGGGGCATTTGCCCCAACGTCGTTTTCATTTCAGAGTTTTGGTTTCCTTCCGCAGATGAACATCGTGGCCCCAATCAGGACGACAACCGCAGTCGACAGTCCGATGTATAGGTCCGGAGATCCGGTGAAGGTCTTGACAACCATTGTGACTTCGGCCTCGATGTAGAGATAATCTTGAGGTGTCCTGTCTCAGATGAAAAGAAATTATACCCTTTTAATGAAAAGTGGAAGGAGGGCGGTTTTATCCGCCCTCCGTGGAGGAATTTAAGCGTTTGTGTATGCGTAGATGGGCGAGGTCTTGACGAAATCCTCGAATCCAGCAACGCTGTCATCGGAGACAGAGTAGTCGTGAGTCTCCGGATATTCTGCGATACATGCCTCGATATGGGCCATGATCACGTTGTTGACTGCTGCATAAGCCTCGTCCATGGTCATGTCGGACATCTTCGAGATGATCATTTCGTTGTCGAATGTGGTGGTGCGGGGGCAGACCATCCTGATCTTGCCGAGTCCTTCCTTGGCCACTTCGCTCCTTCCCTCGAAGGAGAAAGGCTTGATCGCAATCGCGAATGTTCTTACGTTCTGGGACTGGGCCGCTTCGATGACGACGGGGGTGGCACCGGTTCCGGTTCCTCCGCCGACTCCTGCCACGATGAATGCCTTCTCGTAGCCAGCCAGAGCCTCCTTGATCTCCTCAATGTGGATGTCGGCGCACTGCATTCCAAGCCTGGCATCGCCCTTTGCTCCTTCTCCGTGGAGGACCACACCTTTACAGATGTAGATCTTCCTGTCGGCGGCGGACGCGTGAAGTGCGGCCTTGTCGGTATTGATCGCGATCGTGTCCATGTCACACCTTCCGGTGAATGCGCTGACGAAGTTGCATCCTGCTCCTCCGACGCCGACGATTGCGACCTTGTGCTTGTTCTCTGTGTTGTACACCATAGTGTGCATCCCCATTGTTTTTGCTAAAGAGTTTCCAACAGCATGATCCGGCCGGCCTCAGGGCCGATCCCATCCACCGGATTATGCCTATTTCCCATCCCTTTTCTTCACTTGTATGCGGCCCTCATCTGTGCTGCCCTGAATGCGTTCTCGATGGTCTCATCCTCGACGCTCTTGGGCACAATCTTGTCCAGGAGACATTTCCTGATGAACTCTTCCTCAGACACGGCAATACCGGTCTTCACGAGCCCGCTTAGGGTATCCAGCTGTACGTCGCTGAGGCGGACGAAGATCCCGCCTTCCGCGTTCAGGGGCTGTCCGGCCTTCATCGAGGCTATGTAACCCTTGATCGCATCACGGATGAAGTCAGACCTGTTGCCGATGTCATGATCGCCCATGAAGTCTTCCATCAATTGGATCTCCTCGGGTCCCATCCTGATCGTGATCTTGGTTCCGTCGTCTGACATTTTTCATCCGTCCGTTCTTGCAGTTTCCGTAGAGTCCCATCCCTTCTTTGACTGCAAGTAAGACTATGTAAGACAGAGTATATATAATTGTCGGACAACGTCTTACGTTGTCTTACAGAAGCGTATAGAATTCGTCTGACAGCAACGCTACTGTCAGACAGGCTTCATTATACTGCCCTTATATTATTAATAAAGTATTTTAAGAGTGGTCTTATTCCCAGCAAGCACATACAGCTGGGATACAGTATGGCATACGATTATGGAACGATGGAAAAGAAGTGGCAGACACGCTGGGTAGAAGCAGGTCTGGACAAGTCCGACAGAGATGACAGCAAGCCGAAGTTCATGGCGATCTTCGCGTACCCGGGAGTCACCGGTTACCTTCATGTCGGACATCTGAGAGGATACACATACCTCGACGCCATCGCCAGATACAAGCGTATGACAGGTTACAACGTCCTCTTCCCGGTAGGTACGCATGCTACCGGTAACGGAGGTATCAGCCTCTACAGGAGGATCTCCAGAGGGGACGAGGGCACCATAGACTATCTGAAGAGGAACGGCTGTACGGACGAGGATCTCGCCAAGATGAAGGATCCCCTGTCGGTCATAGAGTTCTTCAACAACGTATACCAGAACGAGTACTGGCGCAGATTCGGATTCCTGTCCGACTGGCGCAGATTCACATGTACGCTGTATCCGGACTATGCTAAGTTCATCGAGTGGCAGTTCATGAAGCTCCATGACGCTGGTATGCTCATCCAGAAGCCTTACTACGCCCCCTTCTGTCCGGACCATGGCCCAGTGGCCGTGGATGCATCCGAGACGGATATCTCGAAGGGCGGTAAGGCGGAGACGCAGGAGTACACGCTCCTCAAGTTCAAGCACGGTGATGAATATCTCATCGCGGCGACCCTCAGGCCCGAGACCGTATACGGACAGGTCTGTTTCTGGGTGGATCCCGAGACAGAATACAACAAGATCACATACAAGGGCGAGACATGGATCGTATCGCCCCAGGCCGCAGAGAAGCTTCAACTGCAGAAGGATGGAGTTGAGATCGTCGGCAAGGTCCCTGGAAAGGAAATGATCGGCTGGATGTGCGAAGCACCTATGATCCACCGCGAGATCCCCGTCTTCCCCGCATCATTCGTTAATCCCGATGTCGGAACCGGGCTTGTCACGTCGGTGCCATCAGACGCGCCCGACGATTGGATTTCCCTTGAGGCCATCAAGAAGAATCCGGAGATGATCACAAAGTACGGACTCTCCAAGGAGATCCTGGACAAGGCAGTGCCCATCTCAATCATCGAGATGAAGGGTTACGGCGAATTCCCTGCCAAGGACATCATAGACAAGCTCGGAATCAAGGAGCCCGGGGACCCCAAGCTCCTCGATGCCAAGCATATCGTCTACAAGGACGGATTCCACACCGGAAAGATGAAGGACATCTGCGGATCCTTTGCCGGACTGCGTGTCCAGGAGGCCCAGGAGAAGATGAAGCAGGCCATGATCGATTCGGGAGAGGCTGACGTCTTCTACGACCTCACGGAAGAGGTCATATGCAGGTGCGGCGCACGCGTCCACATCAAGAGGATCGACGACCAGTGGTTCATCAACTACGCCGACCCCAAATTCACGCAGATGACCAAGGATCACTGCAAGAACATGGAGCTCAACCCTCCGGAGTGGAGCGACAATGTCTATGGTGTCCTTGACTGGTTCAGGGAGAGGGCATGCGCCAGGCTCGGAAACTGGCTCGGTACCCCGTTCCCTTACGACAAGAAGTGGATCATCGAGGCCATCTCGGATTCCACACTCTACCCGGTCTACTACATCATATCCATATACGCCAACGAGGGACAGATCAAGCCCGAGCAGATGACCGAGGCGTTCTTCGATTATGTCATACTCGGAAAGGGCGAGATCGGACAGGTGTCCGACAGCACGGGAATATCCGTCGAACTGCTGGACAGGATTAGGAAGGATGTCCTTTACTGGTATCCTCTGGACCTGAACCTCGGAGGAAAGGAGCACATGACCGTGCACTTCCCCGCTTTCCTGATGAATCATGTGGCCATCCTCCCGCCCGAGATGTGGCCCAAGGGGATCACAGTCAATTGGTACATCACCGGAAAGAAGGACAAGACCGGAGAGGCGGCCAAGATCTCCAAGTCAAAAGGAGGGGCCCAGCCCATCCCCGGAGCGGCGGCGAAGTTCGGTGTCGATGCCATGAGGCTCTACGACGCCAACGTCGCATCCATGTTCGTCGATGTTGTGTGGGACGAGGATACGGTCAACACATACCGCCAGAGGACTGACAGGATCATGATGTTCGTCCAGGACCTTCTCGCATCGGAGACGGATGCACCGAAGGCGGATATCGATGCCTGGCTGATCTCAAGGTTCAATAACCATCTGGCCAACATCAGGAAGGCCATGGACAAGAACGACCTCAGGGCCATGACCACGATCGTGTACTTCGACATGTTCAACGACATCAAGTGGTACAACAGGCGCGGAGGTAACAACAAGGACACGATCCTCGATGCCCTCAGGATCTGGATCCAGTGCATGATGCCTGTCACCCCTCACATAGCAGAGGAGCTTTGGGAGCAGGCAGGATTCGGCGGTCTTGTATCGGTCGGACAGCTGCCCGAACCCGACGAGTCCAAGATCTCTATATCGGCTGAATACGGTGAGAACCTTCTGAGGGAGGCGATGTCCGATATCACGGAGATCAGGAAGATCGCCGGCATCGAGGTCAAGAAGATCGTGCTGTACACCTCATCCCAGTGGAAGAAGGATGTCATGCAGCTTGCCCTCGATATGCTGAAGGACGGAAAGCTCACCATTCCGGATCTGACCAAGGCATGTATGGCCAGAGAGGACCTTAGAAAGAACGGCAAGGCTGTATCATCCTTGGCACAGAAGGTGGCCGTGGAGTTCTCAAGGTCAACAGTGGAACAGAAGATGCCCCTTGTCACCACCGATGAGGCGGCGCTGTTCGGTTCCGCCGCATCGTTCCTCTCCGAGGAGAATGGGGTCCCTGTCGAGGTCTATTCGGCCGATGCGGAGGGAATATACGATCCGGAGGGCAAGGCCAAGGTCGCAGTGCCCGGAAGGCCCGCTATATACCTTGAGTGAAAACCTGACTTTGACACTTGCTCAGCGATTCTATGACGCTGGGCGATGTCGAAGATAGTGCCCTTTCCGTCAGAACGGCGGGCTATTCGTCCTTAGACCGGGACCGGCTTGCCAGGCAAGCCCGCGGTAGAGGATGTTCCTAGCTGCATTGACATCCCTGTCGGCGGTGTAACCGCAGACGGGACATTCATGCACGCGTACGTCCAATCCCTTCTTCACATACGTTCCGCATTGGGAGCATGTCTGCGACGTCCCTTTGGGATCCACGAGGACGACCTCACAACCGGCGCACTCTGCCTTGGAGATCAGTCTGTTCCTCATCAATCCCAATGACGCATCGCTGAAGGACTGTGTCATCCTCTTGGATCTTGATTTCTGTTTCAACTTCGTTATGCTCAGGTCCTCGAGCACGATGGTATCGTACTCTCTGACCAGGCCCTATGTGATGTTCTCTATCCTGTTCTTCCTGATGTTCGATATTTTTGTGTAAAGATGGTTGAGCCTATTCCTCCTCTTCCTACCTTCCGTGGTATGATGCATCGACTCGGAGAATCTCTCGCTCTCCTTCTTCAATTGATGAAGTCTATTCCAATAGACATGGTCGTTATCCTCGACCTGTCCGTCCGATGTTGCTATGAGATGCCTGAGACCTAGGTCTATTCCGACGGCCCTCGGATGTTCCGGATGTTCTTTGGGATCATCCTCGGATTCGCAGACTATGGAAGCCCAGTACGAGTAGTAGGTGCCCTCGTCCTTCCTGGATATTATGCACACCTTAGGCTTGCCGGGAAGCCTTGTTCCCTGATTGTAGCATCTTATCGGCTGTTTTATCTTGGGAAGCTTCAGCTTCCTGACCTTCTTCCCCTTGGCGTTCCTGGTCTCCACGACCTCGAACGCCTGGTTGATCGCATATGACTTGTATCTCGTGGCTGACTTGTATCTCGGCCAGGATATCCTCATAGGTTCCGACGGCTCGATCTCCTTCCTTTCGACCTTCCTCTTCCACTCTTTCATAGAATCATCGAGGCATCTCTTGCATCCCTGGTATACCCTTTTCGATATGTCGTTGTGGGACAGACTGCTCGGTATGCGGAGACAGCGATGGTTCTTTCTTATCCTGGTGCATACGTAATTCAGATCGAATTCCGAAGGAAGCTTGGAGTATCTCCTGTAGTGGAGTTTGCAATAGGTGATCAGAGCGTTGTAGACGTATCTGTTGTAATCGATCGTGTCATCGATCGAATCTCTCTGTTCCCTGTTGGGTTCGAGCCTCATCTTCAACGTCTTTATTCCCATCGTCGGATAATTCGTACAGGTAAAATATAATGCTACGCCCGCGCCGTCACCCCCGAACCGGTATGGGGTATGGTCGGAATGCATGCAGTAATCGGTCGCAGATCGGGGATTCGGACCAATAATCTAGTAAACGGTGTTCTTTGATAGTTTTTCTCGCTTAGGCACTCTTAGCGCTGACACGAATTCCGATGAAGCCAGCTTACGACATAGAGACGAAATTCACATCCGATGCGATGTAAAAACTGACACTTACGGTGAGGCACGAAGGGATCGGGGGTACAAAGTTCATATTGTCCGATTTCAACGCCGTAAACAAGGCGAATCATGTTGCTTTCGTGGTCATTCCGGAG
>JAFUHJ010000042.1 GCA_017468935.1 Candidatus Methanomethylophilaceae archaeon | reverse complement strand
ATCGGATCGACCAGCGGGGTGTCGGGGTTCTGTGCAGCCATGCAGAGTATGTATGCGAATCCTGCCGCCATACCTGCTGCCATTCCCAGACCGAGACCGTATCCGTAGAATATCGAATCGGACTTTCCGCGGAACCTCTTCAAGTTCATCACGACGACCATGGCCATCAGCTCGATGAGCGCCACTATGATCATGAAGATTATCGAGACAGGGGTCCCCAGGACGCCCAGTACCCTCATTCCGAAGAACAGGAAGACACCTTCGAATATCCCCACGGTCATCATGATGAAGAACGTGGAATCCTTGAAGAAGGGATTCTCTACCCTTGGATACGTGTAGTTCTTCAGCACGATATCCATCAGCAAGAACATGGGTGCGAATCCCACCAGGAGGGCTATTCCGAATGTCCAATCCATGGTTCCGACTAACAAGGTTCGGTATTTAATGCTTTATAATGCGGGCTCAGGATCTGCAGGTATTATCCCCGTCACCGGCGGATTCCATGAGCTTATCGTAATAATGGACGACCATGCAGGATTTTTCGCATCTGCCGCATGAATTGCATCTGTTCGGGTCCACCCTCATACCGCCCTTGATGGTTATCGCATGACGGGGACATCCCTTCTCGCATATGCCGCATTCGGTGCATAATTCGGACCTGATCAGTGCCTTGACGGCCCTCTCGAAGACCTTCTTGGAATTCTTGGCATCCGGTGCGGTGACCGATACCTGACCGCCTCCGAAGAGCTTCGCCCTTCCGTTGGGCATCTTCAGGAGTGCTATCTCGAATTCCGAAGAATACTTCACGTCACCGACCGTCCTCAGGGCATCCTCTACATAGGAGAAATCCCTGCTGTGAGGCACATTGACGATGGCCTCCATCGAGTATCCGCCTGCGGTACAAGGAGAAGCCCCCTTGAGCATCTTCATGCTCGGACCGGAGACCTTGGATGGCTTCAGCGTTATCTGCATCTCCTCCGAGAGCTGTATCATCTTGGGCGGGAGAACCTTCCATCTCCAGAATCCCATATCGGCGTATTCCTTGGGAAGCCCTCTCTGTTCAGCATAACCGTGAAGGTACTCCTCCCATCTGCCGTACAGATCGGGATGGATCCTACCAGTGTTCCTCCACTCGCTAGAAAGACATGACGGACATAGGTAGCACCCTATCCTCTCGAAATCCCTGTCGTACAGAGGATTGTATTCGAGACCGAAGGTCAGGATATAGCACCATACCTCCGCTGCGCACCATGAGCGTATGGGATTGAGATTGACCTGATTGGGAACGAATGGATTCTTCGTGACGAATCCGATGGTAGAACGTGCATATGATTCCAGCCAGCGGTTACCTTCGACGGTTATCGTGCCATCGGGAAAATCTTCAGAGATCATATCGGTCGTAGGGCCGAGCTTGCATACCTTGCAGCACCATCTGAAATCCTTGGCCGGTGGTCCGAACGTATCGACATTGTCCCAGAAACCGTTCCTGCCTTCTGCGATATGGAGTTTGTTCCCATGCTCCAGAGCGAATGCCTTGACATAGTTCACGGTCTCGGGGAACTCGAGCCCTGTATCGATATACATGAGATCGATCCTGTCCGATGCCTGGGAGGCCAGACCGTAGGCCACGAGGGAATCCTTGCCACCAGAGAACGAGACCGTGATAGGGAGACCGCGCTTGTTCTTCTCCTCAAGGAACCTCTTGATCTCCTTGACCGCGTGCCTGGAGATCCTCCTGATATGATCCTTGTTGACCTCGACGAACGTCTTGAGGTCTGCCTTGGGAGATACCGGTATCTCAGACGGGGCGTTGAGGTCGCGTATCTTCGCTGCCTTCTCGGCCGCCCTCATCATCCCGCTGTCGACCAGTGCAATACCCGGTCCGACCTTCTGCCCCTTCTTCAGGATTATCGTGTCACCGGCCTTGAACTCTCCGATCACATCGACGATGTTCTCCCCGGGTACGGACTTCCCTTTGAGGTGTCCGGACATCCCTCCGAAGACGACTATGTTCTTCTTGGCGACCTGGGCGAATAGATCCGCTCCAGGCTGTCTGATCTCCAATACGATGCGGTCCGACCTCATGTCGAACCTCAGAATGCCCAATACGGTACCGTTGGCGATTATCTCGTCGGTACGGTCCTCTCCCGGTACCTTGTTGAAGAACAGCGCCTTGCCCTCCAACGGTTCGGCCGTACCGAATGCGTCCCTGAACAGAGATAGTACCAACGATATGCTGTCGCCCATGCAGGGCCTTATGTCCCCCGGGCTGTTGATCTGGAAAATACGTCCTTCGGAACCGCACCTGGAGCAGGATCCGCCTAGGATCAACGTACCGCAGCTGTCACACCATCTGCGTTCCTCCTTCCCGTGGGCGATGTTCTTCTGGGCCATCGGTATGTCATAACGGACCGTCGTAAATATTGGTTCCGAGGGAAATTATGATGTGTAAGCGTCACTGACCCTGGGACGCGACCTTGTCGAGATCGGATATCCTCACTCCGCAGATGGTAATGTCCCCGTGCTCTATCAGTTCCGCCAGATCCGAGACGGTCTTCCTTACCTCGAATGACGGCATGTTGACCGAGACCGCGGCTGTCCTGATGAGACCCTCCAATACATCGCGGTAATCCGCTTTGGATCCGTGTGCATATGCCCCGCACAGATTCCCCACTGCACCGATGACCGATACCAAGGATAGATGGAACTCTTCGTCGTCGATATGTTCATGGAACAATTCCTGCCATACGTTCTTCAGCCATGTGCGATACATGTCAACGAACTGCTCGATGGCCTCCCACGACTGATGGGCCTGATATATCAGTCCCGCGATGTTCTCGGACCTTGAAGCGATGTACAGCTCCAATGCCATCGGAAGGGCCATGGATTTGATGGGATCCTTCTCGGTGTTCATCAGTCTCTCCGCTTCGTTCAGGAAGGTGACTATGGCATCGGACACGATACTGAAGAGTATCTCATCCTTGCTCTTGAAACGGTTGTAAAGGCTTCCGTTGAGTATCCCTGTCTCCTTCACTATGTCCCTGGTGGTGGTGTTCTCGTAACCCTTGGTGTAGAATAACTTCAATGCAGCTGTCATAATCTGCTTGCGAGCTTCCTCGCGCTTGATCTGCGAAGGTGTGGGGGGATCCCTCCGATAGGACATACCCCTTAACCAATCCGTCGGTATTTAATTCTGATTATGCTCAAAAATAATTGAGCATGACTCAAAAATAATCGTGATTTATCATTATAAATAACAAAATGTTTCGACAATTCTTTGAGCATAATCAAAATATCTTTATATCCTGCATTATTCAAACCACTCAGAGGCAGATAGAATGTTCACAGGATTAGCGAACACTGTACAGAAACACTCCAAGGCCATTATAGTGGCCTGGCTTCTCGTACTCGTTGCATCCCTCTTCTTCGCACCCCAGAGCGGTGATGTCCTTATCTACGACATGACCGAGATGTCGGGCTCCAGCACTGAGTCCACCGAGGGATCCGCGATCATGGAGGAGTACTTCGACAACTCACTCGACCTATCGGATATCGTCGTAGTGAGCTATGATGGCGAGGAGCAGCTTGCGAAAGCACCTTTGATCTATACAGAATTCTCCAAACTTGTCAAGGAGAAATACGGTGACACGGTCTCCGTATCCAGTTACGGAACGTATTCGAAATCGGATGACGGCAAAGGCATATTCCTCATGGCCGTCGCCAACAACGATGAGAAGTTCGACATCACACACGAGACAGGTAACCTCAGGTCCATGATCAATGAGGCCAAGACAACTGTCGGAGCGACCAACCCGACCTACCTGACCGGTGGTGCTGCTATAAGCTACGACACGGAGAAATCATCCCTTAAGGACGTCTCCAAGGTCGACCCCCTGAGCCTCGCGCTCATCTTCATCCTACTCGGACTGTTCTTCTACGCACTCGTCACTGCGTTGGTCCCTCCGGCGGTAGTCGGTATGGCCTACGCCATCGTGATGATGCTGATGTTCTTCATCGGAAGCGTACTCGATATCTTCTACATCACCCAGGTCCTGATCCTTGTGGCCATGCTCGGTGCAGGATGCGATTACGCCATCTTCATCATCACCAGATACAGGGATGAGCGCAGGAAGGACAAATCACATGAGGAAGCTCTCCACGAGGCTGTCGTATGGGGAGGAGAGGCCGTGTTCACATCAGGTATCTCGGTCATCATCGGATTCGCCGCACTCGCACTGTGCAACTTCTCCATGGTCCAGACAATGGGTCTGATCCTTGCACTTGGAATCGCCGTCGCACTGTTCGCGGCACTCACATTCATACCCGCTCTGCTCAACCTCGTGGGAGAGAAGATCTTCTGGCCCTCCAACATCGAGAAATACAAGCAGAATGACCTCAAAGTTGCCTCCGAAGGCAAGAAGGGATTCCGTGCAGGAATGTCCAGCATCTCCAAGAGATATTTCGGATGGCTCGCCAACTTCACCCAGAGGCACGCCGTTGCGATCGTCGCGGTACTGATCATCGCAGCCGTACCTACGATCTACGAATACACTCAGACTGAAGACTCCGCAGATATGATCTCGGTCATGCCTAGCTCAGAGTCCGTGGATGGACTCAACGCCATCATGGAACAGACGGACGGCGGAATGATAATGCCCACATACGTGGTCCTCGACCTCGGATATTCCATCGGATCCGTGGGAAGCATAGACTTCATGGGAAACAAGGTCCCATATGTAATATGGAACGACAAGGGACTTAGCATCACGGAATCCGGGCCTACCGGAGTAGTTCCTGCTATCATGAAGATCTCCAACGAAATCGGTACGGAACACTCCGACATCGTAGGAACCGTCAGCGGAACCAACTCGTGGCTCCTGATCTACAACCAGGTCGCCGCATCCATCGGTACCATGGAGCCCACAGTAATCAACCCTGTCGCGCTCGAGGCTATGCCCGCAGCAGTACAGAATCCGGTGCTCATGATCCTTGCGGTTGCATCCGGTCAGGACCCTACCAACCCCGACCTGACAAAGCTGACTGCCGCACCTACCGACAGTGTCATGGGATCCCCTATAACAGTTGCTAACTTCATCGACGGAATCCTGAATTACGGGACCGGAATCATCGATAGCAGCGCTTCGCATGTGGCCATGATGGTCATCACATCCCAGCAGCCCATGTCCGATGACACCATGGACTTCGTCGTAGAACTGAAAGATGCGTTCCATGGAGAGAACGGATACGACAAGGCATTCGGAGGAATGTGGGAAGCTTCATACGTCACGGGAACCGCAGCGACATTGAACGACATCTCGAAAGAGGTCGAGAGCGAGTTCTCGATGATCAGGATCGTCGTAGCGGTACTGCTGATCGTCCTCCTGTTCGTCATCCTCGGAAGCTACCTCACCCCCATAAGGGCCATCCTGACGATCATGTTCAGCGTCATACTGAGCGTATCGCTCACCAGCCTGGTGTTCGTCAACTTGATGGATACGCCCGTGCTGTTCCTGGTACCCATAGTGCTGTTCGTGGTGCTGCTGGGACTCGGAATGGATTACGAGATCTTCCTCACCACCAAGATCCGTGAGAACAGGTCCAAGGGAATGGACGACCATGATGCGATCTCACAGGCCATCAGGGAAGCAGGACCCGTTATCATGCTCTGTGCACTGCTGATGGGAGGAACCTTCCTCACGCTGACCCTCGCCGGATCATCCATGCTGCAGGAGTTCGGATTCGCACTTGGTGTCGGAATCCTCATCGACGGACTTCTCATGGTGGGATTCGTCAGTCCTGCAATCATGCACCTGATGGGAGACTGGAGCTGGAAGGGCCCCGGATTCCTTACCAGAAGGCACGGCATGAACCCCGACGGAAGCCTCATCCAGAAAGAAGAATGAAACCCCTAAAGCCTCCGGCCTGTGCCGGAGGCCTCAAACCCGTTTCCTTTTTTCAGATTCGATCGCGGAAGAACGTGGGTATATTCGCTATGGACGATACGATCCCGCATTCCCTGTCCGGTCTCGACGGATCTATCAGGAACGATCCCCTCATACCGAATCTGCGGGGTCCGAGGAAATCCTTCTCCTCCGTATCACCGGCGAAGAAACAATCCTGTCTGTGGACTCCCAATGCATCCACGACTGCGCTGTATGCCTCGTCATGCGGTTTCCTATAACCGACATCCGCGCTGCTCACGACCACATCTATCAGGTGATCGAATCCCACATCCTCCAGGAGCCCCTTGACCACTGAACCGCGATAGGCGGTGTTGCTGAGCACCCCAATCCTGTACCCATGGTCCCTGAAGTATTGGAGCGTATCCTCCGCACCCTCCACCGGTATGAAGGTATGGGTGGCGCGCATCATGATGTTCTCCGCCTCCAGACTGTCGTTATCCGTATGGAATACGGAGTCCATGTGCTCCAGCAGGACCGATATGGACAGTTCCTTGTGGGGCCCGTACGCTGAGGTATGGAAATCCGTGAACCTCTCGTACTCCCTCTGCACCTCTTCGGGGTCCGCATCGGGGAACAGCCTGTAGAACGCTTCATAGATATCATTCAGATTACCGAACCTCGCCCTCACCAGGGTACCGTACATATCGAATGCGAACGCCCTCTTGGAGACGTCAGGATCGTGCATGAAGCAAAGACTGTTCTGGAAATCCATGATCGGGAAAATGCGCATCGACGATATAACGGGTATCGCGCAACGGGAGATGATACACTTATTAACGTGTCGGGGTATCGAAGAGACATGAATGATGACTACTACGAAAACCTCCAGCGCGTCAATCCCGGTTACGGGAAGCCGAGGTTCAGTAGAACAGAGATCAGGGATATTGCAATATCCATCATCGCCCTGTCGGTCGCCTTCACTATCCTCTACAGGAACAGCTCCTCCATACTTGCGTTCTTTGAATACAATCTCGGAGAATCAATGAAGTATGTTGGGCTATTCGGACTGTCCTTGGGACTTGTCGTGATGAGTTTCCTCTTCCATGAGTTCGGTCACAAGTTTGTTGCTCAAAAATACGGGCTCTGGTCCGAATTCCGCATGTGGCCTGCAGGACTTTTGTTGACTATAGTGACATCGATTATAGGATTCCTGTTCGCAGCTCCCGGAGCTGTAATGATTGCGGGCAATATGAACAAGGAGATGAACGGAAAGGTCAGCATCGCTGGACCTGTGGTGAACATAGTGATGAGCCTTATCGGAATCATCGGATGCTTTACTATCAACCATAGCGGATGGGTCATATTCTTCATGATGTTGGCTAATCTGAATGCGTTCCTTGCACTGTTCAACCTGCTCCCCATACCTCCACTTGATGGATCGAAGATCATCACATGGAACAAATTCATCTGGGTGGCAGCTATCGCAATCGCTGCGATAGAACTGATTATAGTAAGGTTCTATCTGCCCGATCTCTACTGGGCCTGAAACACAATAAAATGATGCCGACCGGGTTCACCGGTCGGCAGGATTGTTTTGATTAAGGTTCTCCCGACTCAGTCCAACTTGCAGGGATATCTGAGGTTCCTGAGGATCGTACCGGTCCACTGCTCGGACTTTCCGGGATTCAGGATGTTGTCGGGATCGAAAGCGGCCTTGACCGCCTTGATGGTGTTGAGCTCCGATGCTCTCTCCTTCTGGTAGTTGGGTGCTTTGGAGATTCCTACCCCGTGCTCACCGGTGACGGTCCCACCGAGATCGATACAGACATCGAAGATCTCGTTGACTGCCTTGATCCCTCTCTCCCACTCGTCCTTGTCAGTGGGATCTATGACCATCTTAGTGTGGAGGTTACCGTCGGAAGCATGACCGTAGGTCGCGATGGTGACCCTGTACTTCTCGGCGATCTCCTGGAATGCCTGGACCGCATCAGGGACCTTGGAGATCGGGACACCCATGTCATCGGCAAGCGATACGGACGAGCATCCGGGCTTCAGTGCGGCAAGGGACACCATGACTGACTTCCTTGCATCGGTCCACTTGTTGATCAGTGCCTTGTCCTTGGTGGGGGTCACGGATATCGCGCCTAGACTGTTGGCGATGTCCGCTACGATAGCGATGTCCCTGTCGACGATCTCGTCGCTCTCGCCGTCGGCCTCGACGATTATGAGCGCTCCGCAATCGGGCATGGGGTTGCCGCGGGCCTTGTTGACTGCGTTGATGCTGGTGCTATCCATGAGCTCGCAGGATGCCGGGATCAGGGGTTTAGCGATGATCGCCGAGATGCACTTCCCTGCGGCGACAACGTCGTTGAAACAGCACAGACAGTATGCCGACTTCTTCGGCTTGGTTGTGATCTTGAATGTGATCTCAGTGATGACTCCGAGGGTTCCTTCGGATCCGCACATGAAACGAGCGAGCTGATATCCGGAAGCATCCTTGATGGTCCTGGTACCGCAACGGACGATCTCACCGTCGGCCTTGACGAAGGTGAGTCCCATGACGAAGTCCCTGGTCGCACCGTACTTGACGGCACGCATACCGGATGCGTTGGTGGCCACCATTCCGCCGACCTGGCATGCCTCGGCGGATCCGGGGGACGGAGGGAAGAAGAACCCGTACTTCTCGAGCTCCTCGTTCAGCTGATTGTAGACACATCCTGCCTGCACGTCGACCCAGAGGTCCGCGACGCTGACCTTCAGGACCTTGTTCATCCTCTGCATGGCGAGGACTATGCCTCCCTTGATGGGCACAGCGGCTCCGCACAGACCGGTACCCGCTCCTCTGGGGGTGACCGGGATCTTGTACTTGCTAGCGATCTTCATGATCTCCGAGACCTGCTCGGTGGATGTGGGCTGGACCACCATTTCGGGGTCGTTGTGGAATATCGATGCATCGAAACCGTATGTATACAGGACGGCGGGCTCAACCGAATATCCGTCCTTTCCGACCACTTTCTCAATCTCATCGATTATCTTCTGTTCCATGCGAACACCTGTATCTGGACTATCGCCTATGGTCTTATAAAGATGATGGCGGGACGCTGATTCCGTTAAGTTCATCATGGGTCCATGAAGTAGAGGGCCACGTTGAGTGCCAATGTATCCATCAGACCCTCGGACCTCACCGGCTCCCTAAGACCCACCCTCATGAGTCCGATGCCGACCTCCATTCCGGTGTCGGGGTCCAGAAGACCCCATTGGATCTCGTTGTTGACATGGATGATTGCGGATACCAGTGCCAGCACCTTCGGTTCCGAGTCCTTGGCAACGACCCTGTCCAGGAACTTCGTGTAATCGAGACAGTTGCTCATGGAGAACAGCTTCTCCTGATCGTAACCATATGCCTCCATCATATCGATGAGGCTCATCCTGGATGCGATGCTCCTGCCGTTCCCGGCCGCAGATGCCTTGACCGCCTCTATGGTCGATCTCCCTATGAGCTCCCCGAGCTTGGTGTGCTTGCCCGCACCGCGGAGATACAGGTCCGAATTCTTGGAGCAGACCGTGACGATGGTCTGGTTGACCGATCCCGATGCGGTCAACGAATCATATGCCAGACCCAGGTCCTGTACCGATGCCGTTATAGCTTCGGTCGCGGTGATGCCGGCCCTCGCCAGAGTGGAATCCGGCATATCGGAATCCATCAGAAGTACCAGGACGACACTGGCGTTCCCGGATTGGGGATCATGACCGATACGGACAAGCCCTGATGTGAAATCGGCGAAGGCGATCGCGGTGACGAATGTCGAATTGTAGGACAGTTCGGATACGCAGATCCTGGTGGCATCCCCGCCGATGTGGATATACAGCGAATCATCCGACAGGCAGGTCTCACCATGGCCAATGGTGATCCTCCTGATGTTCCTGATGATCCCGAAATCGGTGCTCATCGCGTCGTGGGATCCGTCACCAAGCGTCACGGTGAATTCGTCCGTGCCTCTGTCGAATACATCATTGCCCATCCGGGACCCTCCTTTCCTTCACGGTATCCATCACCTTCAGAGCGGATACGAACGACAGGAGATCATGCATGTTGTCGGCGTCATCCAACCTCAGTCTGACGACCGGGTCGTCCTGTTCGTCCAGTACAAGTTCCTCGCATATCTCCCTGGCCAGATCCACCCCGGTCTTCTCATCTACCAGGCCGTTGTCTATGTCGTCAGCTATGTTCAGCAGGGCCGTTATCACAGCCGTGTTGTATCTGTCACCCGAGAGCTGCCCCAGTGCTGCCATCAGTTCGGCGTATGTAGCGGGGAAGCGCATCTCCTCTCTGATCTCGAGAGGCACCAGACCGCGGCGGCTCATGAGCAGTAGCGGATCCCATTGTGACTGCGGGTTCATCCCTGTCTGCCTGTCGAATGCCTTCCTCAAGGCATCCTTCATGCATTGGGCCAAGGTCTTGGCCAGTTCTGAATCCTTGGTAAGCCCGGTTATCTTGTTCGGGGATTTCTTGTTGACAATTACAGCCACCTGGTCCGTTCCCGAACCTGTCGCGATACCTTTGCTGTAAAGGCTCTTCGCCTGCAGTTCCTGTATGACACAGCTCTTGGCCTCCGTGGCCATGAGCATTACCTTGAACATATCCCCGTCGGACAGGTCCGCATCGATCGCAAGGATCGTGATTATCGTCCCGGGCCTCTCATCGTATGAAGATTCTGATTCATCGTATGTCGTCGGGTCCCCTGCACGGCCGCCGTTGTGCCTTATCCCGGCCGTGACCACATATGCTACCTTGATTCCGTCGGCAGAGGTCATCTCCGACACTGCGGCATTATCCATACTGGCAGCGGTCCCCTGGAAGACCGTCCTGTCTGCGTCGAGACCCAGTTTCTCCGCATACCTGTAATTGACCCTGTCGTGGGTGTCCAGACCTTCCTCCATGCAGGTGTACTCCGGTTTCCCTCCCATGCCTGTGATATTCACGACTGCAAGAGGTGATTCCATGAACCCTCCGTTGGTGAATCCGGACGACAGTACTCTGAACCCGTCATTGGGGAGCATGACTATCATCGCCCTCCCCTGTCTGAGGAGCGTGATCCCCGAACAGAGCCTTCCGTACTCACGGCGCCTGCTGGTATCCTCCGCCTCTATGATGTCTTCCCAGGTAAGCATATCTATCATGCCGATGAAAGCTTGTATTATATTAGATGAATCGCAAGGATTGTAAGTGTTTAGAGAACATGTTCATCCGAACCAGTACATCCGCGGCATCCCGCCAGGTCCGTCCTCCCTTCAATTATTATACGGTGACGTACTCTCAATAAGCATGAAGACAACGATCGTTCTACTCGGTCCTCCCGGAGCCGGAAAAGGTACCCAGGGAGAGAAGCTCACAGATGAATTCGGATACGTAAGGCTCTCCACCGGAGACATGCTCCGTGAGGCTGTCAGGAACGGAACCGAACTCGGAAAGAAGGCTAAGGAGTACATGGATGCTGGTGCACTCGTCCCCAACGACCTCATCATCGGACTCATGAAGGAGAAGATCAAAGAGGTCGATGGAGGAGTCCTCCTCGATGGATTCACCAGGACCGTCGAGCAGGCGGATGCCCTTGGAGAGGTCATGAAGGTCGATCTCGCACTCAACTTCGATGTTCCCGACGAAGAACTCATCTCCAGGCTCACACAGAGGCGCTCCTGCCCCGACTGTAATGCGGTCTACCACCTTGTCACGAAGAAGCCCAAACAGGACGGGATCTGCGACAAGTGCGGCGGAAAGCTCTACCAGAGGGACGACGATAAGGAGTCCACCGTCAAGAACAGGCTCGAGGTCTACCACAAGAACACGCAGCCCCTCATCGACTACTACGAGAAGAAGGGCGTTCTCGTCACCATCCCCTCGACCGGAGCCATCGACGAGATCTTCGAGAAGGTCAAGAAGGCCATCCAGTAAACCATATCACGGGGGCCAGTCCCCCAATCTTACACTCAATTCTACCGATATCTAAAGTGAATAGTTAAACACGCTTTAATCAACTCTGTTAAATACCTGATTGAGAACGACGGCGTATGGTCTCATATTACCAAGTTTCCGACAGAAACGTTGTGGGCCTGCTGCTGTTGCTGCGCTCCAAGGGTGAGATCACAACTTCAAGCATGGTCGAAATCAATCAATACCACTTTGTTAAGAAAGCCGCACTCAGACTCCAGTCCGCTGGACTGGTGACGTCGGAGCAATCCGGTGCCCGCATGACAAGGATGCTCTGGAGGCTCACTCCGGAGGGTTTGGCGGTGGCCAACAGCCTAAATGATGCGGAGAAGGGTCTGAAGAAGGCGTTCGAGTTCGAAAAATATTATAAAGAGTGAGTGAATCGGGGAAACTGATAGCCTCGTAGTGTAGTGGTCAATCATTGGAGACTCTGGATCTCCGGACCCAAGTTCGAATCTTGGCGAGGCTACTCTTCCCCTTAATTTTCCGCAACTGCTCATCTGGTCGATTCCCCTCGTTCTGCGACCGCTGGTTATATTACTCAATGCGCGTTATATCTCAGCATGATAAGCAGAGACGAGGTTCTTGGT